>JAZLAK010000001.1:0-6022 GCA_045613165.1 Bacilli bacterium
ATTATTAATTTATTATTAAATAATAGTTCTAGTGATTTATTACTAAAAAGTTTAAGAAAAGAGAATAATTTAGTGTATAGTTGTGGTAGTTCTATTATGATGAGAAATGGGTTATTATTTATTAAAGCTACTACTAATAAGAATAATATTAAATTAACTAAAGTGATTATAGATAGTATTATAAATGAGATAAGAAATGGCTATATAGATAATAATACAACTAGTGATATTATTCATAGATTATCTTTAAATATAGAACGTGAAAAAGATAGTTTTTATGTTGATTCATCTAATATAATTAATGATTATTTTAAAACAGATTTAAGTAGTGATAAAGTTTTAAATATTTTGAAAAGTATTACAATTGATGAATTGATAGAGTTTTCTAATAAATTAGAATTAAAATGCATTTATACTTTGGAGGGGAATAGATGAAAGAACTTGAAAAAGTGGTATTAGAAAATGGTTTGACTATATATTTATTGAATGATAATTCTAAACATACTACTATCGCTAACTTAATAGTTAATTTTGGTGGTTTAGATACTGAAGTTATGATAGAAGGTAAACGTTACAATATTAAAAATGGGACTGCCCACTTTTTAGAACATTTAGTATTAGAGTCTTCTAGCTATGGAGATTTAATGAATATATTTGGTAAAAACGCTATAAGAAGTAATGGGTTAACTTCTTTAAATAATACAAGATTTTATATTGATACAGTAGAAGATATATATGAAAATCTTGAACTGTTAATAAAAGGAATACATAACCCTATATTTGATGAGAAAGTAATAGAAAATATTAGAAAACCAATATTAGAAGAAAAGAGAACTAGTTTAGATAATAAGTATTCCAATTTATATAATGCGAATGTTAATTCATTATTAAACAATAAGAATTTTAAAAGTATTTTAGGAGATTTAAAAGATATTGAATCTATAAAATTAAAAGATTTAAAATTTTGTTTTAATACGTTTTATAAACCAACTAATGAAGTTATAGTAATTATTGGTAGGTTTGATAGAAATAATATAATTAAAGTGATAGAGGAAACATATAATTCTTTAAGTTTTAATGATGATTATGTAGAAAAGATTATTAGGCCATTTAAAAAGAAAGTTAATAAGAAGAAGAGTGTAGTTAAAGGTAATACAAATATTGGAAGAACAGTTATATCATTTAAGCTAGATACAATTGATTTAACGTCTTATGATAAATTAATGTTAGATTTATATTTGTTTTCTTTTTTAAAAATGAATTTTGGGGTAATGAGCAAATTAAATAAGAGTATGATTAAAGATAATATTATAGTTGGTAATATTCAATTTTCTTCTAGTATTTTAGAAGGATATCATATTGTTAGGATAGAAGCAAATACAAATTATAGCAAAATATTTGAGAAAGAAATTATTGATTTTGTTTTAAATAAAAAATATGTATTCTCTAAAGATTTATTTGAATTATATAAAAAAGGTTATATTGTAGAATTGATTAGTAGAAATGATAATTTATATACTATTTTAGAACCATTAATTGAAAATATTATAACATTTAAGTATGAAGCATTGGATGAAGTAAAAGATATCGAAAATATGTCTTTTGAAGCTTTTATTGCTAAAATAGAATCATTGAATTTTAATAATTATACTATAACTAAATTAGAAAGTTTAAAATAAAAAATATATACTATTATTGAAGTATATATTTTTTTAAATTATGCTTTCTTTATTAAGAATTCTGCTAATTTTTCAGGTTCTTTTTTGTTTATGATTATTTGATATATTAAGTTAATTATAGGCATATCTATTTTTTTTCTTCTTACTAATGTGTATATAGATTTTAAAGTGTAATATCCTTCTACTGTTGTAGTAGATACGTATTCTTCCGCTTCTTTAAGCTTCTTTTGGCCTATTAATAATCCATAAGAATAGTTTCTAGATTTAATGCTTGTTGCTGTTAATAATAAATCTCCAACCCCCGCAAATGATAAAATTGTTTTTTTATTACCGTTTAGCCCATATATTAAAGATTTAATATCATGTAATGATTCTGTAATTAGAAAGCTTCTAGTGGATTCAGCATATCCTAATCCTTCTAATATACCAGCTGCAATAGCAATTACGTTTTTGATACTACCACATAATTCTACACCTATAATATCATTAGTAGGTCTTAATTTTAAAGTATCATTTTCTAAAGTTTTTTTAATTAAATTCATTGAGTCTTTATTTTTTGAAGCGATAGATAAACCGATAGGTTCGTTGTTTGCTAAGTCTATTGCAAAAGAAGGGCCTGATATAACAGAAAGATTTTTAGTTTTTATATTTCTTTTAAATACTTCAGTAACAAATTCGCAAGTATTTTGTTCTATACCTTTACTTAAGATGCAAAAATGTTTATCTTTTAAGTTATATTTACTTAATTCTTTTGTAACAGAATTAACGAATTTTGCTGCAACAGCAATAAAGATAATTTTAGAATCATTTATTACATGTTCGTAATCATTAGAAAATTCTATAGATTCAGGTATTTCGATATTAGGTAGTATTCCTGAATTTTTTCGGTTTTTATTTAAAAAATCGGCTCTTTCTTCACTCTCTACCCACATTTTTATATGTTTATTTTTCTTTAAAAGAGTTAATGCAATAGATAATCCGTATGCCCCTGTACCAATAATTGCTATATTATTCATTTTATTTCCTCATTTCCTCATTAATTTTATTTAGATTATTTTCATAATTATTTTTTTTAGGGTTATAGTATTTTTTATTTTTGATATTATCAGGTAAATATTGTTGCTTAACCCAATATTTTGGATAATCGTGTGGGTATTTATAAGTAGTTGTATGTATTCTAATATGTTCAGGTACATTTCCTGTATTGCTTTTTCTTATATCATTTAATGCAGCATCTAGTGCTAAATATGCACTATTACTTTTAGGAGATAGAGCAAGTTCTAAAACAACTACAGAAAGTGGTATTCTTGCTTCTGGTAATCCAACTAATTCTGCGGCATTGATTGCTGCTTGAACTTTAGGACCCATTCCAGGATTGGCAAGGCCTATATCTTCGTATGCAATAACACTCATACGTCTGTATATACTATCTAAATCTCCAATTTCTATTAATCTTGCTAAATAATAGATTGCTGCATCTGGATCGGAACCACGTATACTTTTTTGGAAAGCACTTAATAAGTCGTAATGTCCATCTTCGTTTTTATCAGCAAAAAGAATAGGTTTAGAGTTTACTGATTTAATAACATTCTCTGTTATATTTTTATCTTTAGTAGAGTAGTAAGATGTTTCTAATAAGTTTAAAGCTGCTCTAAAGTCTCCGCCTGATAAACTAGCTATCAAGTTTAAAGATGTATCATCTATTTTAATATCTTCTAAGAAATTTATAGCTCTAGTTAAACCTTTTATAATATCTTCATTTGTTAGTTCTTTAAGTTCAAATATTTGACATCTACTGCGTATAGCAGGATTGATTTTATGATATGGATTTGAAGTTGTTAAACCTATTAAAATAACTAATCCTGACTCTATATATGGTAATAATAAATCTTGTTTATCTTTATTCATACGATGTATTTCATCTATAACAACAATCATTTCTCCAATCATTTTTGCTTCTTCTATAACTATATTAAAATCAATTACTTTACTAGTTGTTGCATTTAAAAATCTATATGGTTTATTTAACTCATTTACTATAACATTTGCAATGGTTGTTTTACCTATACCAGGTTTACCATATAAAATTAAAGAAAACATCTTTTTATTGTCTATTAAATTACTTATTATTTTATCTTCGCCTATTAAATGTTCTTGTCCAATAATTTCGTTTAATTTAGTTGGTCTTATTTTGTTTGCTAGTAGTTCCATAACATCACCTTATATATAATTATAACATTTATAAGTTTTGTGTGATATAGAAAACTAGAAAAAAAATAATATATAATATATAATTATATATAGAGATGATAGTATGAATGATGTATATATAAATGATTTTTTATTATATTTAGAAATGGATTTGAATTATTCAAAAAATACGATTAATACTTATGAAAATAGTTTAAATCAGTTAATTAAATATACTAATAAAGATTTATTAAAATTAACTAGTGAAGATATAGAAAAGTTTATTGTATCTTTGGAGTTAGAAGCTAGTAGTATTAGTAATTATTTAAGTGCCTATAAAACTTTTTATAATTATTTTATAAAATTAGGAGATTTAAAAGTTAATCCTATAGATATTATAGATACTCCTAAACTTGCTAAACATTTACCAACGTATTTAACAGTAGAGGAAATAGATAAATTGCTTGATATTGATATTGTAGATGCTTTTAGCGCTAGAAATAAATCTATTTTAGAACTTTTATATTCTAGCGGATTAAGAATTAGTGAATTAATTAGTTTAGAATTTAAAAATATAGATTTAAATGATTGTATAATTAGAGTAATGGGAAAGGGTAGTAAAGAAAGAATAGTTCCTATTAATGATGTTGCTATACATTATTTAAAAGTTTATGTTAAAGACTATAGACATTTACTAGTTAAAAAAGAACAAAATAATTTTCTTTATTTAAATAATCATGGTAAAAAAATGACTCGTCAAGGTGTATTTAAAATGATAAAGAAATTAACTTTAGAAAAAGGTATAAAAAAAGATGTCTCTCCTCATACTTTAAGACACTCTATTGCTACTCATATGTTAGAAAATGGAGCTGATTTGAGAATAATACAAGAATTTTTAGGACATAGTGATATTGGTACCACTCAAATATATACTCATTTGACTAATCAAAAATTAAAGAATGATTATATGGAATATTTTCCTAGAAATTAAAAGAACCACATAACTTAATGGTTCTTTTTTCTTTTTACTATCTAGCGTTTGATCTAGCACTATTTTTAGCAGAATTATTTGCTTTAGCGCTAGCATTATTGCGAGCTGAATTTCTAGCGCTATTTTTAGCAGAATTTCTTGCGTTAGCACTATTTCTTGCATTATTTTTATTATCCATAATAATATACCTCCCACTATTATTATGGTTTTACTTCGTTTTATTATAATGGTAAATATTGGCTTTTTATATTGTCTTAATTATAAAGAAAATAGATGTTGCATATAATTAATTAGTGATGATATGAATAATTTTATATATGCTTTTTTAATTAGTAGTATTGCAGGTTTATCTACTTTGATAGGCTGTTTATTTATATTTATTAAGGTTAAGAATATTAATAAATTTATAAGTATTAGTTTAAGTTTTAGTGCTGTTGTTATGATACTTATTAGTATATTTGATTTAATCCCCAATTCTTTTTTCTCTTTATTTTTCAAATATAAATATTTAGGGTTATTTTTATCATTAATAAGTTTTACTATTGGTATTTTATTAATAAAAATTTCTAATAATGTAATTAGTAAGTTAGAAGAGAAGGGGAGTAGTTTATATAAATTAGGTATAATTAGTGCTGTAGTTTTAATTATGCATAATTTGCCGGAAGGTGTTATAACTTTTCTAACAAGTGAAAATGATTTAAATTTAGGCTTAAAAATAGCTTTAGCTATAACGTTACATAATATACCGGAAGGAATATGTATTGCTGTACCAATCTACTACTCTACTAAATCGTGGGGGAGGGCAGTTAAGACTACTTTAATAAGTGGTTTATCAGAACCTTTAGGCGCTATACTTACATACTTTTTTCTATATAAATATATTACTACAGATATATTAAATATTATATTTATTTTAGTAGCTGGAATTATGATAAGTTTAGCAATAAATGAAATTTTAAAAGAATCTATAAAATATAGCGAAAAACATAATAAATATATTTATGTTGGTATATTTATAGGAATTATATTTTTTATTATAAGTTTATTATTTACTTAATTATTTTAATAAACCCCCTATTATTAATATTTGATAAAGTAGGAGGGATGTTTATATGCTATTTATATAACTATAATTATTAGATTAATAATCTATATTTAATAA
>JAZLAK010000002.1:0-2461 GCA_045613165.1 Bacilli bacterium
AATTATTTAATAAATAATTAAATTCATTTTCTGTTATGGGGTCATAACTTACTTTTATATTATTTACATCTTTATCTGTATTTGATAAAGTTTTTAGATAAAATTTAGTGTCATCACTTAAATTATACTCATCAAATGTAACTACATTATTATTTAAATAATATGTATTGTAAAAGTATTCAGAAGCATATATTTTGTCATTTTCCATTTTGTAGATATATAAATCTTGGTCATAAGTATCTACATTCATACTAGTAATAAGTTCAATTTCTTGCATATCAGCATCAACTTCATTTTTATTTATGATAAAGAATGCCATAACTACTATTAGGACAATAATAACTAACAAGAAAATAAATTTACTTAGAAACGACTTATTCTCCATATACTTTTACTCCTATCATAAAAATTATAACATTTTTAATTTATTAAGTAAATTAATTTCTTCTATTTACACTAACTAATTCCATATCAGTTGTCAATTGTTTAATTCTTTCTATAATACGTCTTGCTTTAACTTTATCCATATTATTTTTAACTAAACTTAAGTGTGTTTCTAATTCTTCTATTGTTAAATTAGAAGTTAAGAACGTAGATAATTCATGTTCCATTCTATATTGAAGAATTGTTCCTAATATTTCATCCCTACTCCAATTAGTAACTGTTTCAGCTCCAATATCATCTATTAATAAAATGTCACAAGTTTTAATTTTATCAAATACTTCATTATAGGATTCAACGGTACTGTCAAATGTTGATTTTAAACGAGATAGCATTTCAGGATAATACATTATCACGGTTTTATAATTTTTCTTTGCTAATTCATTTAAAAGTGCTGCAACTAAATAAGTTTTTCCACTACCAAAAGAACCGTGTAAATAAAGTCCTTTTTTTAAATTTGGATATTCATCATAAAAATTCTTTAACCATTTTATTAATTCTACTCTTTTTTTATCATTTATATCTATTTCACTCATACTGGCATTTTTTATTTCATTAGAAATACCAAGCGTAAAACTTTTATTAATTTTACTTTCTTCAATATATTTATTTTTATATTTACATGCAACATAATTAAAATCTAATTTATCATCTTTTTTTTCTGGATAATATACACAGCCATTTACTTCATTTTTACATTCATTTAAACATTTACAATTTTCACAATTTTTTAAATTTTCTATAGTATGTTCTAACTTAGATGTGTATTTCATTCCTTCTTCATCATTTAATTTTAATTTATTAACTAGTGCCGCAAATTTTTTATCTTTTAAACTAGCTATATAATCTCTTTTTAGAATATCACTTAAATTATTTTTAAAAAATTTATCAGTACTTTTATTTAACTCTTCCATCTAATCACCTAAAATCTCTTAATAAGTTTTCTAATTCTTCTTTTTCTTTATCACTTATTTCAATACTATCATTTTTTTCATTAAACCATACTGGCACATTTTCTTTTTTTGTTGTAAATACTTTTGTTTTATTTTTCTTATGTTCTTTTTCAGCTCTTTCCATAGCTCCTGATGCAGTAGTTATATTACTACGTATCCATTGCCCCGCAATAGCTTCTACATATCCTCTATTTAACTTATTATCATTTATTCTTAAAACATAATCCACTAAAACATTTATTACTGCTGGTTTCATTTTTAACTCAACAGCTAAGTATTCAAGTAATTTTAAATCTCGACTTGTTGGTTTTACACCTTTATATTTCCCCATTAAAAAATCATATGGAGTTGTATTTTCAAATACATATAACATTTTACCTCTATTGGAAGTATCATTATATTTTTGTTTTAAATACTCAGGTTGAGTTCTATAAATAAGTGTAGGTAAATTACCATTATTATTAAAGTCATAATACTTTCTAACATTTGTAATTAATCTTTCTTTATTTATCATTCCATTTTCTTCTATAGACATTCTAATTAAATCTATCATTCTTAAGTTATCAATATCATATACAAAAGATAAATTATTTATTAATTCTCTTGTCTTTTTATTTAATGCTTTATCACTGATTATATTATTTGGAATACTTGATAAAATCATATCAAAATCAATTACATCACCTATATTTGTACCTAGTATTTCTTTATCTATAGCATCAATATCCTTACTGCTGAAGTTATTTATACTTTTATATGTACTGTTTAATGAGTTAGTTATATCTTTATAATCTCTCATATCAAAATGAGGTTTCTTATAGAATTTTGTTAAATAATCATATTCTTTTTCTCCAATATTATTATAAAGAATAATATTTAAGACTGGGTGATTAAAGAAATCATGAGGTGTTAACGGACTATATAATTCATATATATAATCATTTTGATTTTCATTGACTTTTACAAATGTTTTAATTAAACCTACTGCTTCTAAAGATTTAGATGCTTGTTTTATTAAATCTAAACCGCTTTTTAAAGTTATCATTAAATGATGATGAGAATAAATT
>JAZLAK010000003.1:0-8783 GCA_045613165.1 Bacilli bacterium
TAAAAGAAGTACTGTTAGTTATATATTAGATATAGTAGTCTTTGTATTTTGTTTATTAGCTTTGTTTAAGTTAATATCCACAAAAAAGGAATTATTAAATAATTTTGCTTTAAAGAAGGATAAGGAAAAGAAACAAAATATTGTAAAGAAATATAAAAAATAAAAAGAACTAATTTTGTTAATTATTAGTTCTTTTCTTTTGTAATGATTTTCTTTTTGAATTTTTAACTTTTTGTTTGTAGTTATTATATAAAACAATCATATCTACTTTTTTTGTTAAAAATCTTTTATTATTAATATCGTATACTTTATCTATATTTTTTTCAGGATCACTGTTTAATATTAGAAAAACATAATTATTATCACAGTAAATTTCATGGCTGTTGCCTCTTGTTAATACAACTTTTTTTCCATTTTCATATACTGCATAGCATATACTTTTACCATCTTCATTAGTAAACGTTAATTCACATTTCATAAATTTCCCCTGAATTTTTTATTAGTTTGATGCTTTAGTTGATGTACTGTAGTAGTTGTATAATGAATTTATATATTTGTTGTAACTACTTTTTAATTCGCTATCTTCAATTTTCATGCCTTTATCTTTTCTTAATTCAGTTAAGGCAGTAATTGAAACTGTTGCGTTTGTATTAATTAATTCATCAGCTAAAGTTTTGATTATTTCTTCTTTAACTTTTTCTAAAGTATCTTTATCATATTCTTTTGTTTTTTTGATTATATGATAACCATAGGAAGTTTTAACTGGTTCTTTAGTATATTCATTAACTTTAAGTTCATATGCTGCAGTTTCAAAACTACTTTCCATATCACCTTTGTTAAATTTACCTAAAGCTCCACCTTCATTTTTATTTGAATCATCTTTTGAATATGTTTTTGCTAATTTAGCAAAATCTTCACCATTATTTAATTTTTCAATAATTTGTTCAGCTTCTTTTTTAGCTTTTGCTTCAGCTTTTTCTTTTTCATCTTCAGTAGCATCGTCTTTTACATCAACAGTAATTAAGATATGACTTGCTTCGATATCTCCAACTACGTCGCTTTCATAATAACTTTCAATTTGTTTATCAGTTATTTGTGATTTTGCATAGTCAGTAGTAGCTAAATCTCTAAAGTAATTTAATTGAATGTATTCTTTAAACTCTTTTATAGATTGATATCCGTAGTAACTATTAATTGCGTTAAGAAGTTCTTCTTCGCTTTCATAACTTTCTTCTAAAGCGTCGATTTGTTTATCGGCATAATCTTCAGCTTCTTCTATTTTATCTTTATATTCTTTGAAAAGTATTTCTTTGTCTATCATATCAATTAAGATACTAACAGCATATCTATCTTTCATACTATCGTAAAGATTATCAACACTTATACTTTCCATTCCTTTAAAACTTACCACTGCATCTTTACCATCACTTAGTTTTGATACTTTACCACAACCACACATACAAAGTGCAATTAAGCTAATTAATAATATTTTCTTTTTCATATATCCTCCTTTTATTAACAATTATTATTATAACTTGATAATTTTAAAATTACAATAAAATACTCACAAAAAACTTAATTTAACCATAAAATAAAGTGAGTAATGAAAAGGAGGGGTTTTATGAGCCACGGAACTTGCGGTCAAAATGGTGGTATAAGTGCTGCTGCATTTATATTAGTACTATTCATTTTATTAATTATCATTGTAGGGGCTTTTATTTAAGGAGGGAATGCTATGAATAAACTATCTTGTAATAATAATAGTACTTGCAATAATAATAGATTTGGGGACTTATTTATTATTTTAGTTTTATTTATTTTATTAGCTATTATTGTTAGTGCTGTGTTTACTTATTAAAGAGGGAAACCTCTTTTTTTTTATGATTCATTATGTTAAAATTAATATGATAGAGGGTGCTTATAATATGTTTGGACAATTATTGGATGTTTATGATAATTATGCAATTATAGAAAATAAGACAGGACAAATTGAAACTAATTACTTAAATTTACATGTTATATTTCATGATAATAATAGAAAAGTAGTTGGAGAAATAGTTTCAATTGATAAGAGTACTATTAAAATATTACTAATTGGTGAGATAGTTAATGATGTTTTTATAAATGGCATTGTTAGAAAACCTAATTTAAGTGGTGGATGTAGAATTATATATAAAAGTGAAGTAGAGTTATTGTTGGGTAATCAAGAAATAGATTCTATCGATTCATTTTATATAGGTAAATCTTTAGTATATGATGGTTTTAATGTTACCAGTAAGTTTAATGATTTCTTTTCTAATCATTTTGCAATAATTGGTAATACAGGTAGTGGTAAGAGTTGTGGAGTTGCTAGAATATTACAAAATATATTTTATAAAAGTAATTCTAATATGCCAAAGAATGCACATATAGTTTTATTTGATGTTTATGGTGAATATAATAAAGCATTTAATGAATTAAATAATATAAATGGTATGGGTTTTAGAAATTATTCTTCCAAAGTAGATTTAAGTGAAGGGGAATTAATTAATATACCAGCATATTTTTTAGGAGTAGATGATTTGGCTTTACTTTTAAATGTTAGTAGTCCTAATCAATTACCTATTTTAGAGAAAACTTTGAAATTAGTTTATATTTTTAAAAATGTAGATGAAAATATTAGCAAGTATAAAAATGACATTATTGCTAACTGTTTATTAGATATTTTGACTAGTGGTAGAACTAGTACTCAAATAAGAGATCAAATTATTGCTGTTTTAACTAGATATAATACTGAAACATTGAATTTAGATACTGAGATAGCGCAACCTGGGTATACTAGAACTATTAGACAATGTTTAAATATTGATACTACAGGTAAAATGAATTCTGTTCAATATGTTGTAGATTTATTAGAAAATTATACTAAATTAGATTTAGGAAATATAAATGGTATTCCAAATTTCGTTTATACATTAGATGATATTTATTATGCTTTAGATTTTGCTCTTATTAGTGAAGGGGTTTTAAAAAGTGATAAAATGTATGATGAATATAATCAATTGAAGGTACGTTTACAACAAATAATTAATAGTGATTATAAACATTTCTTTAATGTTAGTGAATTTATTTCTAAAGGAGAATATGTTAGAAATTTATTTAATAGTAATAAAAATTATCAAATAATTAATTTTAATTTAAATTGTATAGATGAACGTTTTGCTAAAAAATTAACAAAAATATATTCAAAATTATTCTTTGATTTTTCAACTTTTATAGAAGATAGGGGTAGTTTTCCTATACATATAATTTTAGAAGAAGCTCATAGATATGTGCAACATGATACTGATATTGAAGTATTGGGATATAATATTTTTGATAGAATTACTAAAGAAGGAAGAAAGTATGGAGTAATACTTGGAATGATTACTCAAAGACCTAGTGAGTTGTCTATAACTGCTTTAAGTCAATGTTCAAACTTTATAGTTTTAAGAATGTTTTATCCGGATGATTTAAATATAATTAAATCTATTACTAGCAACTTGACTGATAGTACTTATGAAAAAATAAAATCATTTTTACCTGGTAATGCTTTAGTATTTGGTACATCATTTAAATTACCATTGATGGTAAAATTAGATTTACCTAATCCAATGCCAGAAAGTACTAGTGTAAATATTAGTGATAGTTGGTATAAGTAGTTATATAATATAATAAAGAAGGAGAAAAATATGCAAGATTAAATTTGATTTGAATAGTTAATTTAAAAGGAAAATATTATATGGACGCTTATTAGTATAATAATTTGTTAATATTTATAATTTATGATACAATGTATCTAGCAAGAGAACTTGCATAAAATAAAAAAGGATATATCTAACATGTGGAGTTGTTAGGTACATTCCTAAATGGTTGGTGCACACTAACATAAACCAAAACCCGTTAGTGTGCTTTTTTTCTATCTAAATAATAGTAAAAATACTAAAATAAATAGTAGAAGTATTATGAAGTAAAGAGTTTTTTCTTAAAGTCATAAACTCACCTCCTTAAAATTAAAAATCTAATTATAAGGAATGCAACTAATACATGTTAAATATATCGACGTTACAATAATATATACTTGTATTTTTATACAAGTTATTTTTATATAATTTAACAAATAAAAAACGAAGATATTCTTCGTATTATTAAGCAGCTTTTTCTTCAGTTTTTTTTGTTGCTTTTCTCATTGTTCTTGCTTCTCTTGTACTTAATTTAACTTTTTGTCCGTCAATAGTAAAAGTTTGTAAATTTGGATTTTGACGCATCTTTGTTGCATTTAATGCATGAGATCTTTTATTTCCAAATAAAGGTTTTTTAGTTGTAACTTTTGTTGCCATACTTTTCCCTCCTTAATAAGAATTCTAGTTGAGTTTATCATATAAAATACTAAAAGTCAAATAAACTTTGATAAAAATGCTTAAAAATATTCATTATTTATTATATAATAGGCTTAGAGGTGAGGTATTATGAATTATATTTATTTAAGTGTAGTTACTGATTATACTTTACTTTCTAGTTTAATAAAAATAGATGATTTAATTAGTTATGCAAAAAATAATAATTTAAGTACTATAGGAATATTAAATGATAATTTGTATAGTACTATGGAATTTTATAATAAATGTAAAAAAAATAATATTAAACCTATAATTGGATATATAAGAAAGATAGATGATAAAAAGTATTATATTTATCCTAAAAATTATAATGGATTTATAGATTTATTTAATGAAAGATATAAAACCAATAATTTAATGTGTGTAATACCCTTAGAATATAAAGAATTATTTGATGAATTAGAGTATGAAGATAAATATATTTGTTATAAAAATAAAGATGACTTGAAAAATGCATTGTTAATAACTAGTAATGTATTAAGTGTAAATGAAATATATGCATTTAGTAAAGACGATGCAAAGTATGTAAATTATTTACATATGATAGATAAAGGTTTTACTATTAGTAATTATAGTTTTAATGATTATACTAACAATACTTTTGTGAAAGATGTTGATGATTTTGATATAAGTACTACAAATAAATTTGCTGATTTAATAGATTTAAATATAAGTACAAGTATAAAATATATTCCTAAATATTGTGATGATTCTTTCGAATATTTAAAGAATTTAAGTATAAAAGGTTTGAAAAAAAGATTAGGAGATAATATTACTGATGAATATAAAAAACGTTTATTATATGAATTAAATGTTATAAATGATATGGGGTATGTAGATTATTTTTTAATAGTTTTTGATTATGTAAGGTTTAGTAAAACAAATGACATATTAGTTGGACCTGGTAGAGGAAGTGCTGCCGGGTCATTAGTCTCATATAGTTTAGGTATAACTGAAATTGATCCTTTGAGGTATGATTTATTATTTGAAAGATTTTTGAACCCTGAAAGAATTACTATGCCTGATATTGATATAGATTTTGATGCTTTGAAGAGATATAAAGTAATAGATTATGTTACAGAAAAATATGGTAAAGATTCAGTTAGTAATATAATGACTTATTCTACTTTAAGTAGTAAACAAGTATTGCGTGATGTTAGTAAGTGTTTAGAAGTTGATTCTAAGATTATAGATAGATTATGCACTTATGTAGAATCTAAAGAAAGCCTAAAAAATAATTTAAATGATAATGTTAAAGAATTATTAAATCAATTTAGTAATTTGAAGAGTGCTTATTCTATAGCAATGAAGCTAGAGGGTTTAAAAAGACAAATAGGTACTCATGCTGCTGGAGTTGTAATAAGTAGCGAAAAATTAACTAATGTTATTCCTGTCATAAGAAATGGCGAAAATAATTTAACTGGTTATACTATGGAGTATTTAGAAGAATTAGGTTTGTTAAAAATGGATTTTTTAGCTATAAAAGATTTGAGTATTTTAGATGCTATTATTAAAAGTATAGAAGATAGGTTAGGTAGAAAAATAAATATTCATTCTATACCATTGAATGATGAAAAAACTTATTTTGAGTTTATAAGAGGAAATACCAGTGGAGTATTCCAATTTGAAAGTAGTGGAATGAAAAATTTCTTACGTAAATTAAAACCAAATTGTTTTCAAGATTTAATTGCGGCGTTAGCATTATTTAGACCTGGTCCTATGGGAAATATAGATACTTATATTGCTCGTAAAAATGGAAAAGAAGAAGTTATATATCCTGATAAAAGTTTGGAACCGATTTTAAAGGATACTTATGGTATTATTATTTATCAGGAACAAATAATGCAAATTTTATCTAAGATGGCTAATTATAGTTATGCAGAAAGTGATTTGATAAGAAGAGCAATAAGTAAAAAGAAATTAACTGTTATAGAAGATGAAAGAAATAAGTTTGTTAATAATTCTATAAAAAATGGGTATAGTGAAGAAGTGGCAAATGAAGTATATGAATTAATTGTTAAGTTTGCTAATTATGGTTTTAATAAATCTCATTCTGTTGCTTATGCTTTAATTGGTTATGAGATGTGTTTTTTAAAAACACATTATCCAATATATTTTTATACAGCATTATTGAATTTTAATATTGGTAGTGAAAGTAAAACAAAAGAATATTTAGACTGTTTAAAACGTTTAAAGATTACTATTTGTAAACCGGATATTAATTTAAGTACTAATAAGTATCGAGTTGTAGATAATAAATTATTGTTACCTATTAATATAATAAAGAATATTGGTTCAAGTGTTATTGATACAATTGTTAAAGTACGTGATGAAATTTTCTTAGATTATTTTGATTTTGTAAAAAAAGTTAATGTTAATAATTTTGGGAAGAAGACTATGGAATTATTAATTATGGCTGGATGTTGTGATAGTTTTGGAATTAATAGACATACTATGATCGAGAATTTAGATGATGCTATTACTTATAGTGAGTTAAGTAGTGATTTAGATGATATGTTAGTTAGTAAACCAAATTTAAAAGAGTTTGAAGAGTATTCTAATAGTGAACTTGTTAAAAATGAAAAAGAATTGTACGGTTTTTATTTATCAGATCATCCTGTTACTAAATATAATAATAGTGTTAAATTAATTAATTTAGATAAATATTTTGACAAAACTATAAATATGTATGCGTATGTAGAAGAAGTAAGAAGAATTAAAACAAAGAGTAAAGATAGTATGGCATTTATGATATGTAGTGATGAAACTGAAATTATGGACTTTATAGTATTTCCAAATAAATTTAATTTAATAAAAGATGTAAAAGTTGGAGATATAATTAGAGTTTATGGTAAAGTTGAAAGAAGATATGATAAATTTCAAATATTGGTTAATGATGTGCAAAAAGTTCTCGAATAAGAGAACTTTTTTTGATAAAGAAAAAACAGATAATAGTTTTTATTATCTGTTGTAGAATTCAACGATTAATGATTCATTAATTTCGGCGTTAAGTTCATTTCTTTCTGGTAATCTAACAAAAGTACCTGTTAATTTTTTACTATCAAATTCAACGAATGCTGGAGTTTTGATATTTAATTCTATAGTGTTTAAAATAGCTTTATGTTCTTTAGAATTTTCTCTAACAGCGATTACATCACCAGGTTTACAAATATAACTAGGAATATCAACTTTAATACCGTTAACTTCGATATGACCGTGGTTTACGATTTGTCTAGCAGCACGTCTAGTAGTTGCAAGACCCATTCTATAAACTAAATTGTCTAATCTACTTTCTAATAGTTTTAAGAAGTTTTCACCAGCTATACCTTTCATTTTAGAAGCTTTTTCAAAAGTTCTTCTAAATTGTTTTTCATTTAATCCATACATAAATCTAACTTTTTGTTTTTCTTGTAATTGGATTCCGTATTCACTTACTTTTTTTCTTCTAGAAGTTCCATGAATTCCAGGAGCATAAGGTCTACGAGCTAATTCTTTTCCGTTTTCTAATGTAGAAAAACCAAGTCTACGAGATTTTTTGTATGCAGGACCTGTATATCTTGACATAGTATATCTCCTTTCTTTAATTTTACGATTCATGTAATAATATTATTAATAGGGTGTTATTTATTCTTTCACTTTGGCAGTCAAGCTACTAGATACAAGAAATAAACACATTATTAAAATTATTATTAATCTGCCACAAATACGCAATATAAATTATACACTATTTGTTGAATTTGTCAAACATTTATTATAAAATTTAGTTAGAGTAGGAAAGATATTATGAAAACATCTTATAAATTTATATTAAAAATAAATCTCAATTATTTAAATAAAATAAATGAAAATGAAATTAATGATGAAATTTTGTTGTATGCTTTAGAGAATGGTTATGATTATTCAAAAGATTTCGATGATAAATTTTGTAAGTTTGATGTTTATGTTGGGTGGAATTTAAAAAATAAAAATGATTTTATAAATAATTATATTCGTAGTAAACATTTTAGTTTTGATAAAATTAGTGAAGATAACAAAATTATTATTGAGGAAATATTTAAAACTAAACCTTCTTTATTAATTAAATGTATAGGGAAAGATATTAAGTTTATTGATTATTTATCTTCTAAATTTATTGTTGATGATCTAGATTTTAATAATTTAGTATGGATATTAAAAAATAATAATATTAGTTATAGTATGTTGAATGAAGATTTTTTAATGGAGAATTATAGACTTGGTTTAGAATTTTTAAAATTGGATTTTTCAAACATTGTTAATTTTAAAAAATATAATAGTAATTATAAACAATATACTAATGAAATACTTGATTGTTTTAGTAAAGATATAAAAAATAATATAAAGTAT
>JAZLAK010000004.1:0-5332 GCA_045613165.1 Bacilli bacterium
TAATATTTGCAAAATAACCTTAAAACCTCAAATTATGAGTTTAAATCTAAATATTAATGTAATAGAAAATAAAAAAACAGACAATATAATATCAATAAAATATAAAATAGAAACAGAAGAAAATATTGTTAATATAATAACAATAGAATATATATAAAAAAGTAGTTGACAATAATATATCTTATGATAAAATTATATTTGTTTTAAGTACATATAAGTATTTATAAATGGAGGAAATATTTATGAAAAAAATAAATTTAACTGAAGAAGAATTAGCAACTATGTCATATGATGATGTAGCATACTTAATATTAGAAAATAATCAAAAGAAAATGAAAATACAAGATTTATTTAAAGAAGTTATAAAAGTTATGAATTTAGGAGATTCAGCTTTTGAAGAACATTTAGCAGACTTCTTTGAATTATTATCTACAGATAAAAGATTTATTATGGTAGAAAAAGGATATTGGGATTTAAAAATAAATCATTCTACTAAATTAATAATCGATGATGAAGACGACGAAGAAGAAATATTAGATGAAGTAGAAGAAACAAATGAAGATGAAGAGGAAGAAGAAACAATTAATTATGATGAAGAATTAATTGATGATGATGACGCTGAAGATGATTTAAAAGACTTAGTTATATTAGATGAAAATGAAGAAAACGAAATAGCATAATTATAAAAAGGAGGTTTTTTAAGTGATAGAAAGATTAGAATTAATAAAAGCCAGATATGACGAATTATCACAAGAATTACTTAATCCAGAACTTATGTCAGATTATAACAATATGAAGAAAATTTCTAAAGAGCATAGTGATTTAGAAGTAACAGTAAAAAAATATGAAGAATTAGTAAGTATTGAAGAAGAAATAAAAGGATTAAAAGATATGATAAACGATCCTGAAATGGCTGCAATAGCAAAAATAGAATTAGAATCTAACGAAGCTAGAAAAGAAGAATTAATTAAAGAAATTGAAATCCTTTTAATTCCAAAAGATGAAAACGATGGTAAAGACATTATTATGGAAATAAGAGGAGCAGCTGGTGGAGATGAAGCCAACATATTTGCTGGAGATTTATTTAGAATGTATTCAAAATACGCTGAAAAAAATGGATGGAAATTAGAAGTAAACAACGCTGATGAAGGTACAAGTGGAGGTTTCTCTCAAATAGAATTTTCTATAAAAGGAGAAAACGTTTATTCAAAATTAAAATTTGAAAGTGGTTCACACAGAGTACAAAGAGTACCAGCAACAGAAACTCAAGGTAGAGTTCATACATCAACTGCTACTGTATTAGTTATGCCTGAGGCTGATGACTTTGATTTCGAATTAGATATGAGTGAAGTTAGAGTTGACGTTACAAGAAGTAGTGGTTGCGGGGGACAAGGAGTTAACACAACAGATTCTGCAGTAAGATTAACACATATTCCTACAGGAATAATCGTTTATTCACAAACTGAAAGAAGTCAAATAAAGAATAAAGAAAAAGCAATTAAGATATTAAAAACTCGTCTTTATGACAAAAAAATACAAGAACAATTAGAAGCTGAAGGGGCTGAAAGACGTAGTAAAATAGGTACTGGAGATAGATCGGAAAAGATAAGAACTTACAACTATCCACAAAATAGAGTTACAGACCATAGAATAAATTTCTCAGTTATGAATTTGGATAGAGTTATGGAAGGTAATGTAGATGAAATAATAAATGCTTTAATAACAGAAGATCAAAGAATGAAACTTGAAGGAAAATAATGGAAAAACCAAAGAATATTACAACAAATGATTGGAAGTTATTAAAAGCAAAATATTCTAATTTAAAAAGAGTAGTAAAAAAATTATCAAAAAATTACCCAGTACAATACTTAATAGGTAATGTAAATTTCTATGGTTATATCATTAATGTTAATAAAAACGTTTTAATACCAAGATTTGAAACAGAAACATTAGTAGAAAAAACTATAGAATATATTAAAAAACTAAATCTGACAAACAAATCATTGTTAGATTTAGGAACAGGTTCAGGATGTATTAGTATAGTATTAAAAAAGGAGTTAGAAAATTTAAATGTATCAAGTTTAGATATAAGTAGAAAAGCTTTAAGAGTTGCTAAAAAGAATGCAAAACAAAATAAAGCAAATATAACATTTATACATGAAGATATATTTAAATTTAAACCAGTAAATAAATACGATATATTAATTTCTAATCCTCCTTATATAACAAATGAAGATGAAGTAAGTGATAATATTAAATATGAACCTAAAAATGCTATATATGCTGATGATTTCGGGTTAAAATATTATAAACATATTTTATCTACTTGTAAGAGTTATTTAAATAAAAAGAATTTAATTGCATTTGAAATAGGGGATAAGCAAGGGAAAGAACTTAAGGCTTTAGCTAAGAAACATTTTCCAAAATCTAAAATCTCACTTGAAAAAGATTTAACAGGTAAAGATAGATACTTATTTATAATTAATGAATAAAAAAATTAAACACAACCCATATAAATTAAGAAAGGTTGTGTTTTATAATGAAAAAAATAATGATAATAGCAAGTATATTAATACTAATTTTAGTTTCAAATAAAGAATATGATTAAATACTAATACAAGAAGATTCTATAAGAATTAGAGTAGTTGCAAATAGTAATAACATAGAAGACCAATTACTAAAATTAAAAGTAAAAGAAAAAGTAGAAAAAAATTTATATACAAATTTAAAAGATGTAAAAGATATAAAAACAGCAAGAACTATTATTAAAAATAGTATTCCAGAATTAGAAAACTTAATATCATCAACAACAAATGATAATAATTTTACAATTAATTATGGTACAAATTATTTCCCAGAAAAAGAATTAAATGGAATAAGTTATAACAAAGGGAATTATGAATCTTTAGTAATTAATTTAGGAGAATCAAAAGGAAATAATTGGTGGTGCGTATTATTTCCACCATTATGTATGATAGAAGCAAGTGAAAATGATACAGATAATGTCGAATATAAATCTAAAGTTTTAGAAATATTAAACAACTATAAATAATAAAATTAGTATGGTGATATAAATGAAAGAACTATTAATTTTATTAATTATAGGAGTATGTTTGAGTATAGATGCATTTTCAGTATCAACAGTTATAGGAATGTATGAATTATCTATAAAAAAAACTTTAAAAGCCAGTATTACAGTAGGTATATTTCATTTTGTAATGCCACTACTTGCCGTCATACTTTCCAATGAAATAACAAAATTTTTATCTATACCAACTGATTTAATATTAGGAATAATACTTTTATTAATATCACTACAAATGTTTATAGAATATATAAAACCCTCTAATAAAGAAATATCTCTAAATAAATTTGGATTATTTCTTTTTGCCTTTGGAGTATCATTAGATAGTTTTTCAGTAGGCTTAGGTTTAAAAGCAATAACTGATAATTTATTATTATCTTCAACTGTATTTTCAGTAGTAAGTTTTTCATTTACATTTTTAGGTTTAACTATAGGAAAATATATAAATAAAGTATTAAAAAAGTATTCATATTTAATAGGAACTATAATTCTTTTCATAATAGGAATTGTGTTTTTATGTAAATGTTTATAAACTTTTATTGCGATTATTTATTTTATAAACTATAATTTAATTGAAGAGATGTGGAAAACTAAAAAGTTTTTAACATTTATTTTCTACATCTATAGGAGTTGTTTAAATGAAAAAACTTATAATAAATGGAGGTCACGAATTAACTGGTACAATAAAAATTGGTGGAGCTAAAAACAGTGTTGTAGGCTTATTGCCAGCTGCTATCCTTTCTAAAGGAAAATGTAAAATATACAATGTACCAAATATTAGTGATGTAAAAAAACTAAATGAAATGTTATCAATATTAGGTGCAAAAGTAACTTATGAAAATGATGAAATATTAATTGATAATACAAATTTAAAGAATACTGAAATAAGTAAAGAATATTCTTCTACAGTAAGAGCTTCATATTATTTTATGGGTGCTTTACTAGGAAGATATCATAAAGCTGAAATATCATATCCAGGAGGATGTGTTATAGGTTCTAGACCAATAGATTTTCACATTAGTGCATTTGAAAAAATGGGTGCAAAAGTAGAAATAGAAGATACAAAATATACAATAACAGCTGAAGAACTACATGGAGCAGATATTTATTTAGATTTTGCGAGTGTAGGAGCTACAGTAAACATAATACTAGCGGCAGTATTAGCAAAAGGAACGACTCATATTTGGAATGCTGCTAAAGAACCGGAAATAGTGAATATTGCTTCATTCTTAAATTCAATGGGTGCAAAAATTAGTGGAGTTGGAACAAGTTCTATTTCAATTGAAGGAGTAGAAGAACTAAATGATGGTATTGTAGAAGTTATACCTGATAGAATAGAAACAGGTACATACCTAATGATAGGTATATTAATGGGAAAAGATTTAGTAATTGATGGAGTAATAAAAGAACACTTAGAATCAGTAATTACTAAATTAAGAGAAACAGGTGCAAAGTTTGAAATAAAAGATTCAAAAATATATGTAAGTGCAACACCAGATTTAAAACCGGTAAATGTAAAAACGCTTGTTTATCCAGGATTCCCTACAGATTTAGGACAACCTATGTCAACATTACTAACTCAATGTGATGGAGAATCATTATTTGAAGAAACAATTTACGAAAATAGAATGAGACATATCAAACACTTAAATGCTATGGGAGCAAAAATAATGTTGTTTGATAATAGCGCTGTAATAAAAGGTAAAACAAAACTAAAAGGTAAACACGTTGTTGCAACAGACTTACGTGCAGGAGCAGCAATGATGTTAGCAGGAATGTTAGCAAAAGGAACAACAACTATAACTAATATAGAACATATCTTAAGAGGATATGAAAATATAGTAGACAAATTATCTAATGTTGGTGCTGATATCAAACTTGTAGATGAATAATAAAAATTTACTTGCATTTAAAATAAAATATGCTATACTATTGAAGTACGAATTTCTATAACTAGATTAATTAGTTATGGCGGAAGGAGAATTATTTATGAAAAAAGGAATACATCCAGAATTAGTAGATTGTACTTTTAAATGTTCTTGTGGAAATACTTTTGTTGCAAAATCAAACAAAGAAGTACAAAACATAGAAGTATGTAATGAATGTCATCCATTTATTACTGGAAAACAAGGAAGCAAATCAAAAAGTACTAATATAGAAAAATTCAAAAATAAATATAATATTGAAAAATAATTATAATAAAAGTAAATAAGCTGTAAAGGCTTATTTTATTTTTATTAAATAAAA
>JAZLAK010000005.1:0-4191 GCA_045613165.1 Bacilli bacterium
AAAAAATTAGATTTTTCTTTAATAATGAAGATATTTAATGATTACATAATAAATCCTTATTTATATTGTACTATTATCATACTTAGTGCTGATAAACTTACTAGACGTACTGATACTTGTATAGTTTTAAGTGGTTTAATAGCTAGTATAATTTATGCTTTATCGTTATCAGGTACTTTAGGTTTTGTAATAATAAATAGTTTGAATATGTTTTTATTATTTGGTATTTTAGCTTTTATTTATAAAAAACATTTTAGTATATATTTTGTTATAACTTTATATAGTTTTTATTTAATTAGTAATATATTTATATTAAATTATATAGGATGGTAAAATGAAAGAAAAGATTTATAATTTGTTAAAATTGTTATTATGTTTTATTTTCTTTTTTTGTATAGGGGATATATTTTCTTATGTTTTGGGTATATTTGGTATAGATGTAACTAAGTTTAGTAATAAGGTTTTAGTTATTTATCAATTTATTATGTCTTTTATTATTTTTATAGTTTTGTTTTTTACTTATAAAAAAACAATTAAGAAAGATTATGAAAGTTTTAGTAAAGAGAAAAATAAAAATATAACGTATATTATAAAAATGTTTGTTATATTTATGATTGTTAAATATTTAGTTAGTTTTATTAGTGTATTAATTATGACTTTGTTAAATTTCGATACTTCATCGATGACAAGCGTTAATCAGAATTTAATTGAAAGTTATGTTAAAGCATCTCCTATATTAATGTTGATTTCTACTGCGATATTTGCACCTTTTTATGAAGAAGTATTATTTAGGTTAGGTTTTAAAAAAGTTTTAAAAAATAAGTATATATTTGTTATTTTAAGTGGTATGATTTTTGGACTTATGCATGTTTTCCCTTTAGAAGAAGGAATACCTTTGATGCTTGGTATTATGCAATCAATAACTTATGTAACAATGGGAATATTTTTATCTTATGTTTATTATAAAATGGATAATATTTTTATTAGTATAGGAATTCATTTTTTGAATAATTTATTAAGTGTACTAGCGATGATAAATATGTTATAAAAGAGTTATTAACTCTTTTTTAAATACTTTTTTGAAATAAAAAACTCAGCAATTGCTGAGTTTTATTATCATTTTGGTGGAGAATAGGGGACTCGAACCCTTGGCCTCCACGGTGCAAGCGTGGCGCTCTAGCCAACTGAGCTAATTCCCCATAAACGATAAATTAATTTTACTATATTAAATTATCGTTGTCAATATGTTTTTTCAATTTCTTCAAAAAAGTTAGAAATTTTTAATATTTGATTAAAATATATATGACTCTTATTAAATGTTATATATTTTTTACTTACATTTATATTATTAACAAAACCTATTAATTTTATAACATTTTCATTTATATATATAAATAAATTTACTTTTATATGATTTGTATATGCTTCGAAAATTTTTTCATTTAAAAAATCTATTTGATCTTGTGAAAGAGTAGGTTTTGTAATTTTTCTTTTTTTATTTATTAAATCTTTTATAATTGTTTTATCGTTAATAACTGAATTAAATGGTGCCCATTTAATATATCCTCTATCTTGCATTATGTCCTCCTATTTTATTATTTCTTTCTTTAATGGTTGAGTGTTCTAATAAACTAGTTGCTTTTAATATAGAATTGTTTCCAAATTTTTCATTTATTTCATCTATAGTATTATTAATATTATTATTTTTTTCTATGTTATTTATATTTTCAAATAAATTTAGTTGTATATAATCATTTGTTTGTAAGTTTCCTAAACTTATACCAACTTTTCTAATTGGCGTGTTTTCTTTATAGTGACAATTAAATATATTTATTAATATTTTATAAATTTCGTTTTCGTCGTTTGTTTGATTATCAATTTTTTTAGAAATAGAGAAACCACCACCTGTATTTTTTGAATAATTTATAGATAATGATATTCTTGATGTGGTATAGTTTTCTTTTCTAAGTCTTTTTGCTAGAATACTAGTTATTTCTTTTATTATTAAAGTTATTTCATTATTATAATAATCTTTAAATAATATTTGGCTATTTGAAATGCTTTTTTCTTTAGCTTCACGTTTAAAATCGCATATTTTAGAATTATCTATACCATTTGCGTGATACCATAATTCTTCACCGATAATACCAAATTTTTCTTTTAATTTTAATTTATCATAATTAGCTAAATCTCCAATTGTATTGATTCCAAGTGAGTTTAAATTATGTTCCATTCTAGAACCAATTCCCCACATGTTTGAAAGGGGAGTTATAGGCCATAATTTTTCTTGAATATCATTATATGTCCATTCTGCTATAAAATTTGGTGATTTCTTTGCTTCTGTATCCATGCATACTTTAGCGATTAACATATTTGGACCGATTCCTGCAGTAGCGCATAAACCGGTTTTTTTATAAACTCTCTTTAATATATCTTGAGCTAATTCGTAAGTTGTTTTTTTATATAAATTCATATAGTTGGTAACGTCTAGAAAACATTCATCGATAGAGTAAATATGTAAATCTTCGTGAGATACGTATTCTAAATATATATCTACAACTTCTTTGCTTTTTTCTATATAAAGACTCATTCTAGGTTTAGCAGCTATATATCTTATATTTTTTGGGATTTCATAAATTCTTCCTCTAGATTTAACTCCTAAACTTTTCATATATGGTGTTACTGCTAATGTTATTGCTCCATTTCTATTTGGTTCAGCAACTACTAATGGTGTAGTAAATGGATTTAATTTTCTTTCAATGCATTCGCATGATGCAAAAAAACTTTTTAAATCTATACATATAATATTTCTTTCAATTTTATCTTTGTTCATTTACATCACCTAATACAATTATAATACATATGTTCGATAAGTCAATTGGTATAAGTTGGTATTTAAATAGAGAAATTTGACCAAATGACGATTTTTTGGTATAATTTAAGTACTAATTGGGATAATTTGTGATAAATTAAGGGGGTTAATTTATGGCTAAATATAGATTAAGTTATTTAGGATATGGTGGATATAAAAGTATAGATTTAGAAAAATTAGAATGTTTAAATGGAAGAAAAGTAACTGATATACAAGTTATTGACGAATTTACTACATCTTTTGAAAATTTAGAAGCTTTATTAGAATTTTTAAAGAGAAATAAAATAGTTGAAGAAGATGTAAATAAATTAGTTATAACTGTTGATAAAAAAGAAAATGACGAAACAATAAATAAAAAGATTTATAGAGGAGAATATTTATTATTTAAAAGTGATAGGGATTTCTTAAATATGTCCTTTGTATATAAATGGATAATAAATCATTCTGATTATAGTGATTCAATAATTGCAATTTGTGATAACTATATAGAAAAATATAAAAATGCTTTTAATAGAATTAATGGTTCTTCTTATATTTTAAGTTTATTTAATTCTCTTCGTGCATTAGCTTATAATAAAAAAGAAAATGCTGAAGGTTATATGCGAGCAAGTGAACTTAAGGAGTTTGATGATACGGTTAGAGATTTTATAAATTTAGAATTTTATAAAATAGATAAAGATATTTTATCTAAAACTGGTAAAATAGAACGTAAAATGGAAAATGATGGAACATATAAAAAGAGTTATAGAAATATACACGATTTTATAATTTTATTGAAAAGTATGGAAATAAAATTAGATAGATCTTTACAAGAAGATTTTGTTTCTAAAAATAAATCAACTATTTCTATTGTGGATAATGCACAAGAACAAATAGAGCAAGATGAAGAAATAGAAGAGTTTTTAACTGAAGATGACATTTTAAGAACTAATAAACAATTTTTCAATTCGATTAAGAGCGATAATGTTAATGAAGATGATTATGAGTCTCGTTTGGATGGACATGATTTTCATTATAAAATGTCTAGAGAAGAATTAGAACAGAGTTTATATGATACTGGTATGAGTTTGGTTAAAACGCCTAAGAAAGAAGATTTGAAATAATCTTCTTTTTATTATAAAATAAAAGTGGTGATAAAATAGTGAAAAGTAAAGTATTAGGTGTGCTATGATATTAAAAGATGAATTTATAGTATATTTAGAAAATATAAAGAAATATAGTGATAATACTATTATTAATTATGAATTAGATTTAGAAAAGTATGAAGATTATTTAAAGATAAAGAAAAAAGATATTAAAGAAATAGAATATAAAGATAT
>JAZLAK010000006.1:0-1739 GCA_045613165.1 Bacilli bacterium
TAGCATTCCTGTAGAGAACAAAAATGGAAATTGACATATAAAAAATCTCCAAATATAATTTAGGTGTATCAAATCTAAATATATAAGGAGGTTTTTATATGTTGCCATCACAAGTTGAAAGGTTAAAATTTATTCGCAATGTAGATATTATTGTAGGAATCGACATTGCAAAAGAAACCCATTGGGTTAGAATGATTACTCCATTTGGATTGGAGCTTTGTAAACCATTTCCAGTAAATGATAACATAATAGAATTTAAAAATCTAGAGGAAAAAATAAAAAAATTAATGAAAACCAATAATTTTACAAATGTAATTATAGGAATGGAACCGACGGGCATATATGGTTCTAAAATAACAAAATTTTTAAGAGAAGCAAATTTTTATGTAGTAAATGTAAATTCATTCCATGTAAAAAAAGCAAAAGAACTAGATGATAATACACCTACAAAGAATGATAGAAAAGATGCATTAACTATAGCTAATCTAATTAAAGAAGGTAGATATCATGATATCTATGTACCAGAGGGAATATATGCAGATATGAGAATATTAACAGTTAACAAACATGAATGGATGAAAAGTAAGAATCATTTTATGAATAAAATTATAAATATACTTGATAAATATTTTCCAGAATTTCAAAGCATATTTAAAGACATTACTGGAAAATCTGCAATGCAAATATTATCTAAATATCCATTACCTGAAGATATATTATCAACTGAAATAGATACATTAAAAGAAAATACAAAAATATGTAATGGAAAAAGAAAGATAGCAAATAAAAAAATAATAGCGTTATATACTTTTGCAAAAGAGACAATAGGAATAACAGAAAATATAGAATTTGTAAAAAGTAATATAAAAAATTTAGTAAGTCAATTAAAAAATGTAATGGATATTATTGAAGATATTGAAGAAAAAATGACATCGTTATTACAACAATTACCAGAAAGTAAATATATATTGTCAATAAAAGGAATTGGAAATATATTTGCCTCACAGTTAATTGGTGAATTAGGAGATATAACAAGATTTAAAGATTGGAAGCAGATAAGAAAATATGCGGGTTATAATTTAACAGAAGAAAGTTCTGGAAAGAAAAAAGGACAAACATCAATATCAAAAAGAGGAAGATCACATTTAAGATATATATTATACAATATAGCAAAAATATTAGTAATAAATAATGAAGAAATAAAAAATTTATATAATTATTTTAAAACTAGAGTAGACAATGCTTTAAAAGGAACCCAAGCTCTAGTAGCTGTAGCTATGAAATTTTTAAGAATATTACATTATTTGGTGATAAATAAACAAATGTATAATCCAGTCAGAGTTTTAGGCCAATATAGAGAACAACAAATAGCTGCATAAATAAAGTGAGCAAGGCGGAAAAAAGGACAGCAACCCCCATTAGGGCATAGACCCTGAGTACTTAGCATTATCCAAAACCGCCTTTATCTTCATAAATTGAACGAAGGAATGTTAGGATATAATCCAGGAATATATGATAGGGTTAGTTATGAAGAACAAACATAGGTTTTGAAAAACATACCTAGTATGTTTAATTTTCATGAGTAAAAATATTAAGTGAAAATATTATGATAAATAAAAATACAAATAAAATATATGTTAAAAGTGCTTATATACTAATATTATAAAGATTTTATAATAAAAAATGAAAAACTAAGAAAAAAAGAGAATAATAGAGATAAAGTCATTAAACTGTAGATA
>JAZLAK010000007.1:0-18865 GCA_045613165.1 Bacilli bacterium
TTCTAATTTTGTAATTAATAAATCATTACCAAATATATTTACTTTCATATTTTCTAATTTAAGACTTATAAAATTATCAGTAAATTTTATTATTTCTTTATAGTTAAATATGTAAATAAAGTTTGAATATAGAATTATATAATATTTTTCACCTCTTAAGTAGTTTTTTAATATTTCGAGCATATTATTCACCAATTAATTATATGCAAATAAAAAGCACTAAATTAATAGCACTTAAATTTTATTTTATTGTGTAAGGATTATTTATACTTCCATCTCCACTCGCTATTTTAGCACCAGATGCTAGAGAAACTGCGGGGCGCAGACTGCTGTAGCCACTGCCCACACCGTCGACGTAGCCCACGCGGCCATATGCATTAACGTAGAATGCGATATCGTACCCACTGCCGCTATCGAAGAAGGCCGGAGAGAGAGTCCACCACCAACCACTTGTTGCATTTTCTCTTAAGTAGTAAGTATAATTATTCGTTACATATGTTCCTCCTGCAAATACTACTTCATCTGCAGTTAATGGATATATTTTTGCACTTGTTGTTTTATTTCCACTTGTATCACACATAAGTGATGCCACTTTATCAGTATACATTCTTATATAATTTTTATAATAAATCATTTCATAATTACTTATTGCTGTTTGTTTTTCAGCCTCTGTCATTAATACTCCAGCACTTGTATATGCACTTTCAGTATCTCCTATACATACTTCTTCACTCTTTAATTTATTCAAATTTGTTGCACTCCATGCTGTATATGTTTTTGTTTCAGTATCACCATTTGAATCATAACTATCAAAACTTCCACCATTTAAGAATATATTGAATTTATGTTTCATTGAACTTGTTCTATTTGCACTATTTTCATAATCTGCAAAATATTGATAATTAGAATTTTCTGTATATCCATAGTCACCAGTACCAATAAATGCACTTCCTGTATCTTCTGCAGTAATTTGACTACATGCCTTTTGTGCTGCTAATGTGATTTTGATTGAACCGTCACCTTCAATACGTACGATTCTCCAACACATTCCATTAAATTCTAAATAATTATTTTTTACTGCTCCTCTATAATAATATGAAGTACCATACTCGTCAGCAGTTGCTGCCATTACACTTTCAGGCATATTTGTTACTATTCTATATCCTACATTTATACTTGCTGATGTACTTGCTGCTGGTGCTGATGTAATTTTATAAACATTCGTTAAATTAGTTGTAGTTTTTGCTGTATTTAAACTACTTGAATTTGAATATGCATAATCTGATACTACATATTTACCAACCAATGTATTATTACAAGTTCCATCATTATATTGACATGTTGATACTCCAGTTAATGAAAACTTTCCTGTAGATTGATCTACTGTATATCCTGTTCCATATGTCCAATAATATTTTTGATATGAAGTACTTACTGACATAGTTTTATCTTCAGGAATTACATATCCTTCACTTTCGTAAGATTCGCTTATTTGTGCTGCTACCTTTGTTTTAGTATTTGATACTAATTCAGCATATCCAGATTCTTTTTGTGCTTCTGTTACACTCATTGCATTATTTATTATATTATATGCAAGTAATGTAGTATCGCTCTTATATGGGTTATCTACTGATATATCTTTGATATTTACTCTTGCGCTTAATTCTTTATTCATATCATTAGATTGGTTTCTTCCTGTTTCTCTATATGTTACTGTTAATGTATATGATTGTACTCCTTCAACTTCTATCGAGTTACTTACTACTACTCCACCTTTTATTGGGAATACTTGTTCACTTTTTATTTGGTTTGTACAATCGCTTCCATCTTTATTTGTACATGTTAATGTATACACAAAGTCATTTGATTCAAACTCAGTTGCTACTCCTTTTGTTTGTGTTACTCCATTTACTGTTCTTGTTTCAGCATATACTACACTTGTATTATCTATTACTACTACATAATCAGTTGTTGCATTACCTTGATTCGTTACAGTAAATGTTTTTGCATCTAATGTTGTTCCTGGTAATATATTATTTGCAGTTATAGCATTATTACCATCTCCATACACTAATGCTAAATTAGCAGTACTAACTGAAATGGATTTATCATTTTTATTACCAGTTACTTGTGTTAAAAAGTATGCATATGTTAATCCTACTAATAATAAAAGTACTAAAAATATTCCTGTTACACTTACTATTATTTTTTGTCTTCTATTCATGAATTATTTCCTCCTTTTACATACAAAAAAATTATATAATTATTAACCCCCCCCCGGTTCATTTTCGAGAGACGAAGGACGATTATATAATTTATTAATTTTTTCATAAATAGAATTCTTAAGTAGTCTTACTACTCTATATAAACTATAACATAAAAAAAATAATTAAGCAATCTTAACTATTTTTATATCATAACTTCCATTTGGACTTTCAACGCTGATAACATCTCCAACACGTCTATCCATTATAGCTTTTCCTATTGGTGATTCATTTGATATTTTATTTTCAAATGGATCAGCTTCCATAGAACCAACTATTGAATATTCTTCTTCTTCGTCATCATCAACATATTGAACTGTAACAGTTGTTCCAACTGCAACTTTGTCTCCACTAACTTTTTCTATTATTTTAGCATGTTCTAACATATATTCTAACTCTTGAATTCTAGCTTCAATTTTTGCTTGTTCATCTCTTGCAGCATCATAGTCAGCATTTTCTGATAAGTCTCCTTGAGCACGAGCTTCTTTAATTGCTTCTATAATTCTAGGTCTATCTTCACTTTTTAATTTATTTAATTCAGTTTCTAATTCTAAGAACCCTTCACTTGTAAGTAAAAATTCACGTTTTTGTCTCATTAAAATCACCTTTCAAACTTTTTGTTAATAATTTTAACACTGTCTATAAGATTACTACAAAATGAATTAAATGTCAAATGCTTTTAGTCGCATCATATCATTCTTATTTAACTTAGTATCAACTCTTAATTTTATTATCATTTGAGGATGTCTTGCTATATCAATAACTTCTCCATCTTCGGTGTAAATTTCATTAACTTCATAATTAAATGTTTCAGTATTAGGCCCAAAGAATTGTACTACTGTTCCTTTACCAAAGTTATTTCTTTGTTCGATAGTAGCTATCCCATCTTTATAATCTAATACTAAACCTAAAAAGTCTTGGTTTGATATTTCTTGACGTCCTAAATAATATTGTTCTTCAACACCAGGCAATTTATCAAAAAATTGTGGAGTCGACTCTCTATTTGCACATCTATTTAAAATGTTAATACAATAATTAGTATATGCAGGAGTTAAGGTATTATTTACTATTTTATCAATTAATCTTCTATAAATTAATATTACAGTAGCAACATAATATATACTTCTCATTCTTCCTTCTATCTTAAATGAATTTACTCCACACTCTATCATTTCTTTAATGAAAGGTACCATATTTAAGTCTTTAGGTGTCATACTGAATGGTGTTTCAGTAATTTTTTCTTTATCTTTATTTAAATAATCAAATTCCCATCTACATATTTGAGCACATCCTCCACGGTTAGAATCTCTATTAGTACAGTAATTTGAAAGTACACATCTACCACTTATACTTGTACACATTGCTCCATGTATAAATGCTTCTAAATCTAACTTAGTTGCTTCTTTTATCTTTTTAATATCCTCTTTATTACACTCTCTTGCTAATACTAATCTTTTAGCTCCTAAATCCTTATAAAATAAAGCTGCTTCCGGATTAGATATACTTGCTTGTGTACTTATGTGTAATTCTAATTTTAGATTCAGTTCTTCATGTAATTTCATTACCGTTATATCACTAGCGATAATACCATCTACATTAATACTATCTAGATATAATAGATAATCTTTTAAACCGTCTAATTCGTCATTATGAAAAACTATATTAACAGTGACATATACACGTTTATTTAAACTATGAGCATATTCTACAGCATCTTTTATTTCATTTCTCGAAAAATTTTTTGCGTTTGCTCGTAATGAATAATCTTGTCCACCAATATATACTGCATCAGCACCATAATGTAAAGCAAATTTTAATTTTTCTAAATCACCTGCTGGACTTAATAATTCTATCATTTTATCACCTCAACTTATATATTGTTTTTTTATTCATAAAACCGGCATCAGTATTATCAACTTTTCCATTTAAGTAGTTATTTATTTCTTCCGCATTCAGACCATTTGGATATATTAAATATAATTCTATTTTATTCTCATTAAATTTATTTAGGAAAGGTATGAGATTAAAATGTTTATTGTTTAAAATAAAGGTTCCTTTATCAGTCTCTTTTGCTAAGAATTCATTTTTAGTTATAGATTCATTTAATATCATTTCTCTATTATCTTCTAATTTAAAGTTTTTGTTAAAGTTAGTTAATAGTGTACGTCTTGAATACATTATTGGATTTTTACCGAATATATTTAATACTAACTTTTTATTAGATTTATCTAAAATATCACATACTTCTTCAAGTGTAAGTTCATTACTTATAATAGCACTATTAACTAGTTCTAGCCAATGATTAATAGACGAATAGTTGGTTGCAAAATGAGTTTGATTCCATATTAAATTTATATTAGTGTTTTTTAACATATTATATACTGCTATATCTTCAAATATAATTCCATCAAACATAGATAATTTAGGTATTATATTTTTAAACTTTTCACAATCTTCACTATTAAAAATACGATTTATTAATAAATATTTATTACATTCTATATTTTCTAATTCTTCTAATTCAAAAGAGTTATATCCAATACTAAAATCTTTAACTGCAAAAAGAAAATTGTTTATACCAATTTTCTTATAATCGCCAATATCATTTAATAGTTCAATGTTAATCAATATCTTTTCTTTTTTCATTTCTTTTAAAGCTTACTGATAAGCCATCTCCAATATCATAAAACTTAGTAATATATTCTTTATTTTCTTTTAAATAATCAATATATTTTTCTATTTTGTTAACTATTCCTCTAACATTTCTAGATTTAATTAAATCTTTATTTTTTACTAATCCGTGGAATTTCAAGTTATCTGTTATAATTACTCCACCTGGATTTAAGTAATTACAAAATTTATCAAAATATTTTATATATTGTCCTTTTGCGGCATCTATAAATATAAGATCATATTTACAACCTATTAAATTAACATCCATAGCATCATTATAAACTAATTCAATTCTTTTATCTAAACCACTTTTATTAACATTTTTAACTGCTTCTTTGTATCTTTTTTCATCTTTTTCTATAGTTGTTATTTCACAAAAACTATTTGCATTAGCCATTAAAATAGCTGAATAACCTATAGCAGTACCTATTTCTAATATACTTTTAACTTTATTTAATTTTATATATTTCATTATGAATTTAATCGAATCCAACTCTATGATTGGAACGTTATTTGTTGTTGCATAATGTTCCATTTCTAAAATCAATTCTTTCATTCATTACACCCACCTTCTAATATGTAAACCATAAATCTTCACTACGCAATCTATTTACTGTAGCTACATGTTCACTATATGTTTTACTAAAATATGTTGTTTTATATTTATCTGCCACCCAATATAAATAATCATTTTCTACTGGTTCTATAGCAGCTGATAAACTTGCTAATCCAGCATTACAAATTGGTCCTACTGGTAAACCTCTAACACATGTACCTCTTGTATTATAACTATTACAATTATTTAATTCTTTATACGTAAGATCTTTAGAGAAATCTTTTTGTTCAGCATAGTATGTTGTAACATCACTTTCTAATGATTGTCCTTTATTTAATCTGTTATATATTGCTCCAGCTATTTTACCTCTATCAGCACTATTTACGCCTTCAAGTTCAACTATACTTGCTAAAGTAATAAATTCATGAATTTTATATTTTCCTACTTCTACATCATCTTTATAATCTTCTAACTTCGATTGCATATTATTTAAAAACTTTTCTATTATTTCTTCTAATGTACTATTCTTTTTAAATTCATATGTATCAGGATATAGATATCCTTCTAGAGGATAATAAATATTTTCATTTAATATATCTTCAGTTAAGAACCAATATTTATCTATTAATATGTTTAAGTAATCTTTATTACTCATTTTTTCTAATATTACCTCTTCAGTAAATTCAAAATTATTTGCTATTTGCGATACATATGTAGTTAATCTTTTCCCTTCAACAAAAGTAATTGTTATACCTTCATTTTCTATATTGTCTTGATTACTAATTTTTTCTAATATTTCATTAGTGCTTAACTCTTTGCTTAATTTATATGTACCTGCATATAATTCTTTATTTTTTAATTTTATAATTACTTTACTAAAGAATTCACTTCTTATTAAATCAGCTTTTTTTAATTCTGTTATTATTTTATTTTTTCCCCACCCTTTTTCTACTGTGAATGGAATAACACTTTCATTTTTTGAATCAACTGGTGATAAGCTATAGATGAATATTATAACAAAGCTAATTATCATTATTATAAATAAAATAAAAGGAATTAATATTAATTTTTTTTGAGTACTTTTATTTATTTTACTCATTTATTCCCCTTCTTTCTTATTATTATTTATACTTGCAAAAATTTGCTCTATAGTAGCCCACTCTTCGTCAGTTTCTATAGTTCCTAATTCCCCCGATTCGTCATCTTCATCAAATGTATTAGCATATACTCTTATATTTCCTAACTCGTCTTTTGTATTATCAGTATATACTATATAACTTTTATTTGTGTCTTCACTATCAAATGTAAAAAGAATATCACATTCTATTTCTTCTCCACTTGAATTTTTTACAACTATTTTCCCAGATTCAACCATATTTTATCCTTTCTTACTTTTTAGAAATGTATCTAAAATTATGCTTGCAGCATAAGCGTCTATTATTTTTTTTCTTTTTTGTCTAGATGTATCATTACTTATTAGTATATTTTCAGCTTCCATTGTACTTAATCTTTCATCTACTAAATGAATTGGTAAAGTACATTTTTTTTCTAAAAGATATTTAAAATTTAAACTTCTTTCACTTGCAAAACCTAATGAATTGTTCATGTTTTTTGGTAACCCTAAAACTAATTCATCAACTTTTTCTGCTTCTATAATAACTAATAATTCTTCAATTAATTTATTGACTTCATCATATCTTAATACTTTATATGGACTTGCAATAATTCCTAATTTATCACTTATTGCTAAACCTAAAGTTTTTGTTCCTAAATCCAGTGCTAAATATTTCATATATTATTTTTCATATAATCCTTTAATACTATTTCAAGAACTTTTTCTCTATCTAAACTAGTTATTTTATTTCTAGCATTTTCAAAACTTGTTATATATCCTGGATCTCCTGTAATTAAATAACCAATTATTTGACTAGTAGGATTATATCCTCTACTTTCTAAACTTCTATATACTTCTATTAAAGTTTTACTTACTAAAGCATTTTCTATATCGCTTAATTTAAATAAACTTGTTTTATCCATAAAATTTCACTCCTAGACACTATTATTTTATCATTAAAGCCTTCTTTATTCAATTAATAATTAAAAAAATGACTATTAAATAGCCATTAATTCTTTTTCTTTTTCGTTTAAGATTTCTTCAACCTTTTTATTAAATTTATTTATTAATTCTTGAACATCTGCTAAGTAAGCATCAGTTTCATCTTTAGGCATTTCAGCATTTTTTATATCATTATTAGCATCTTGTCTAATATTTCTTAAAGCAATTTTTGCTTCTTCAGCAATTTGTTTTGCTTGTTTAACATAATTTCTTCTTGTTTCTTCTGTTAAATCAGGAACTGTTAAAATTATTGTTTCACCATTATTAGTTGGATTAATACCTAAATTAGCTTCATTTATTGCTTTTTCTATAGCTTTTAAATTTCCTCTATCAAATGGTTTAATAAATAATTGTTTTGCATCATGTACTGAAATATTTGCTAATGAATTTATTGGACTCATAACTCCATAACATTCAGCTTGTATTCCATTTAACATTGCAGGATTAGCTCTGCCTGCTCTAATAGTTGTTAATCTTTTTTCATAATTTTCAATTGCTGTAATCATACTTAATTCAGCATTTTCTAATATATCCATATTATCTCCTCTTCTTCAAGATTATTATAAAGAAATTTTATTTATTTTACAAGAGCTAAAAGCGATAAAATTAATGTTATTATAGCTGTTGCTTCAAGAATAATTGTTGTAGCGATGAATGCAGCACTATTTAATTTTGTAGCTTCTTCAGTTAAAGCATGTCCTTTATTCGCATTATTTATTAATGTATATGTTTTAGCTGTTTGATATCCGCTTTCAGCATAATCCATTGCGCTATCATCTATTTTATTTATAACTTCAAATTTAATCTTTGCTATTGTTTCTACAATTTCAATATATTTACTATCAAGTACAAATATTCCTTCTCTATACTCTTTAAAAAATTTATCAAATAAAACTTGTGTTCCTCTATAATTTTGTAATTGTTCATTTTTTTCTCTATCTACACAAAATCTTAAAAAATTTAACATTATAGTTATTTGTTTATCATTAGCTTTACCATTCTTTATATCATTAAATATTCCATTTATATAAAATATTTGCATTTCGTAAAAGTTAGCTAAAGCGTTGTTATCTTCTTTTATTTCATTATATTGCTTTAAAAAATTATTAGTAGGAGCTTCTATTTCACCAATTCTTAATTCAGTAGATTTTATTATATCACTCACTTCTTCTTTTGGTAATTTTTGTTGGTTTTGCAAAGCATGTAAATAATATTCTAATACTTGAGCATTAGTATAATTTTTTATAAACACTATAATATTTTCTTTATTAGTTATTTTTATTCTTGATGAGTCCCTTTTTATGATAAGTTCTTTTGGCAAATTCATATTATCACCTACTATAAAGATTATAGAATATATTTAATATTTTAGCAAGAAAAAAGCACTAGTAAACTAGTACTTATTTTATTGTATATGGATTACTTATACTTCCATCTCCACTATCGAGTTGTGTTCCAGGCAATAAACTGACTGCAGGACGTAACCCAACCATATTTCCGCCAAGAAAATCAGGTGATATATATTCACTTGCAAGATAAATATTATCATTGGCATAATAATTAGCTGGCGTTAATGTCCACCATGCATTATTTATCGCATTATCATCTAGGTAATATAAATAGTTTAATGCTTCAGTTTTTGCTCCTGCAAATACCACTTCATCTGCTGTTAATGGGTATATTTGTGTCTCGCTTGTTTTTCCTCCATTTGCTCCACATATTAATGTTGCATTAGCGGTTTGTCCTTTTCCATACAATCTTACATATGAATTATAATAGAAACCATTATAATTTGTTATTGCTGTTTGTTTTTCTGCTTCTGTCATTAACACACCTTCTTCTGTATAGGCATTTGTTGTATCTCCTATACATGCCTGTGTTGTTTTTAATTTTGATAAATTTTCGATATTCCACGCTGTATAAGTTTTTGTTGTTCCGTCATCATTTGTAAAACTTCCACCGTTTAAGAATACATCAAATCTATATTTCATTGAACTTGTTCTTGCTGCACTATTTTCATAATCTGCTTTATTATCATCGGTATATCCGTAATTTCCAGTTCCTATAAATGCACTATCTGTTTTTTCTAATGTTGCTTCACTACATCCCGCATTAGCATCTGCTAATATTATTTTTACTGCGCCATCACCTTCTATACGCACTATTCTCCAACACATATTATTAAATTCTAAATAATTATTTTTAACACCACCCCTATAATAATAACTTGTCCCATAATCATCTGGTGTAATTGATAATGTACTTTCAACACTATAATATGTTTTGTTTATCAGTTTTACTTTCATTGTTATTGTTGATGTGCTACTCGCTGGTGCTGATGTTACTTTATATATCGAATATAAATTTGTTGTTGGTTTTTTCGTATTTGTATTACTCGCAGCATTAGGTACGTATGTACTTACTATATATTTTCCTACTAATGTTTCGTGACAGCTTTCATCATTATATTGACATGTACTAACTCCTGTTAATGTAAATTTACCTGTTGTTGGGTCTATTTCATATCCAGTCCCATATGTCCAATAATATTTTTGATAGGTTGTACTTATTGATACACTACTTTCACTTGTTGCTTCTTCTCCACTTGTGTTATATCTCATTGTTGTTTCTACTGCTGGTGTTGTTAACGGTGTTATTCTTAGTTCTGCATATCCTTCACTTTTTTCTTCATTTGATAATGCTATTGCATTATTTATTATTGCGTATGCTAAACTTCCTTTATCTCCTACATATGGATTAAATCCATTGGGATCCGCTATATTTACTTTTGCTTCAAGACTTTTATTCATATCATTACTTTGATCTAATCCAGTCTCTTTATATGCTACTATTAATTCGTATGTATGAGTCTTACCAACTTCGATACTATTCCCTACTAGTATTCCACCTGTCATTGGAAATGTTGTTTCATTATCTACTCCATTACATCCTTCTTTACATGTTAACGTATAAATGAAATCATTTGATTCAAATGTCGTTGTTGAACCGTTACTTACATTTGTAACTTTTACATCTTCTATTACTACTACATAATCAGTTGTATCGTTACCTTCGTTTTTTACGGTAAATTCTTTTTTATTTAATGTTGTTCCTGGTTGTATTTTCTCTGCACTAATAATTCCATTTCCATCTCCATATACTAATGCTAAGTTTGCTGTTGTAACACTTATAGATTTAGTATTTTCGTTACCATTTATTTTAGTTAAGAAGTATGCATATGTTAATCCTACTAATAATAAAAGCACTAAGAATATTCCTGTTACACTTACTATTATCTTTTGTCTTCTATTCATGAACTTTTTTCCTCCTTTTACATACAAAAAAATTATATAATTATTAACCCCCCCCCCGACTATATTCGAGAGACGAAGGACGATTATATAATTTATTAATTTTTTCATAAATAGAATTTTTAGTAGTCTTTACTACTCTACATAAATAGTATCAAAAAAGAGTATTTTTTTCAACTATTTTCTATATACTTATTGGATTATTGTCTACTTCTAAATAAATATCTTTTTCACTTAAATACATATTATCGATAAACTTTATAGCATCAAATAATTTATTATCAAATTTATATTTTATTATTATTTGGAACCTATAAATATTATTTAGTTTAAACATATTTGCTGTACTAGGGCCAAGTATTATAGAGTTAGTATCTATATGAGTTTTTAAATAATTTGCTATTTTTGTAGCATTTTTACTTGCTAATTCATAATCTTTACTACAAACTTTTATTCCTAATATGTAATAATATGGTGGATAGTTTAGTTTTTTTCTTATAAACATTTCAGAGTTATATAAAGATTCATAATCATTGTTTTTTACAAATTCAAATAATTTATTATCTGGGTTAAATGTTTGAATTATTACTCTACTTTTTATTCCACTACGTCCTGCTCTACCACTAACTTGATTTAAAAGTGAGAAAGTTCTTTCAGTACTTCTAAAATCAGGAATATTTAATGATTCGTCAGCGTTTATCACGCCTACTAAACTTACACTTGGAAAATCTAGACCTTTAGATATCATTTGAGTTCCAACTATAATATCTACTTTTTTTTCACTTATCATATTTATGTAATTTTCATGACTTCCTTTTTTTGTTGTCGTGTCTTTATCCATTCTTAATATTCTTGCACTAGGAAAAAGAGTTTCTAATTTTTGTTCGATTTTTTCAGTACCTGCTCCAAAACTTCTGATTGCATCTTCTTTACAATTAGGACAACTATCCTTTAAAAATACTGTATATCCACAATAATGACATCTTAGATTATTAGAACTTTTATGATAAGTAAGAGTTATTTCGCAATGAGGACACTTATATGTGTATCCACAGCTTTGGCAACTAACTATAGTTGAAAAACCTCTTCTATTTAATAAAAGCATAGCTTGTTCTTGTTTATCTAAAGTTTCGTTTATAGCATTTTTTAGTTCATCACTAAATAGCATATTTCTTTTTTTCATTTCTTTTGCCATATCTATAATAGTTACTTCAGGTAATTTAAAATTCCCTATCCTATTAGGTAGAGATAATAATTTATAAACACCTTTTTTAGCTCTAGCAAAGGATTCTAAGCTCGGAGTTGCACTTCCTAAAATAACTGGACAATTATTATATTCACCTCTCCATTTTGCAATGTCTATAGCATTATATCTAGGAGCATTTTCTTGTTTATATGTACTACTATGTTCTTCATCAACTATAATTAAACCTATATTTTTTAAAGGCGCAAATATAGCACTTCTAGTCCCTACTACAACATTCACTTCTCCGTTACTTATTTTTGTATATTCATCATATTTTTCCCCATCACTTAGACCACTATGAAGTATGGCAACATCATTTCCAAATGAATCATATAATCTATTTACCATTTGTGTTGTTAAACTAATTTCAGGAACTAGCATAATTGCTGTCTTATTGTTATTTATTACTTTTTTTATTAAATCAATATAAACTATAGTTTTTCCACTACCGGTTACACCATATAAAAGATAAGTATTGTAATTTGTTATATCTACACTATCTCTAACACTCTCTTGTTCTAAAGTTAATATATAACTTTTATTTTTATTTTCCTCTTTATTAATTCTATATTTTCTAACTTTATTTATTTTTATCAAATTATTTTCTAATAATCTTTTATATGAAGTACTAACTTCTTGTTTAATTAATGATTCTCCATTTAATAATTTTTTTAATATATCAATTTGGCTTTTACTTTTTTTATTATTCTCAATATATTCTTCTATTACTTCTTTAGATTGATTTAATTCTAAAAACTCATCATATTTATTATAATTTGAATCTATCTTCTTTACTTTTAAACTAGTTGGTAACATGGTTTGATAAGATTTAATAAGAGTACATAATGTAGTCTGTGAAATATATTTTCCTAATTCTAATAACTCTTCATTTAAATATAATTCTTCGTTACTTATGCTTATTATTTCATTTACATTTTCTAACTCAGTTGTTTCTTTTATATTCATTACTATTCCAAATATTTCTTTATTTGCAAAAAGAATTTTTACTTTATGACCTCTTTTAACATTAAGATAAGATGGTATTTTATAAGTAAAAGTTTTATCTAATATTTTTACTCCATATTGTATTAAAACTTCAGCATACATATAATCACACCTTTCTTGAATTATTATAATTTATATTTAAATTCTTTTCAATTAAATAAAAAACTATTTAAAAATATAGTTAATCTTCTCTATCTATATTTTTAAATAGTTCATCATCGAAAAATTCTTCTAACGTAAGATTTAAGCCATCACAAATTCTTACAATAGTTAAAATTTTTGGGTTTTTAGATCTTTTATTAATTAAGCTGTCTACTGTACTTTGTGTCAAACAACAAATTTGTGCAAGTTTGTTAATCGTTATATCTTTTTCTTTTATTATATTTAAAATCTTTTGAGCCATTGCATCACTTATTTTCATCAAATCACCTAATTTAATTTTACAAGTAATGCTATGTCGTTATCTAACGATATATTGTTAAAATTGTGCTTATAGTACGTAATTTGATATTCAATGTGTTATTTAGACTAAATAGTGTTTATTTTAGACGAAGTTATTTATATATATTCAATTCTTTTATTTCTAAAGTTATTTTTGTTAATATATATTTTTTTTCTTTTTCTAATATTTCATTTTGTTCTTTCCATTTTTTCAAATTTTTTTTAAAAATCTTATTTGGTTTTTTTTCTTTTTGTAATTCGAGTTCCAATTCAAGTGCTCTATATCTAGCATAATAAAATTCAATTGTATTTAAGGTAATTTCTTCTAGGCTTTGTACTGATTTTTTATATACATCAATTATTTCTTCATATATTTTATCAGCTTCTTTTTTCATAAATTATATCCTCTTTAATAAATTGCACTCCTATTCTTTATTTATTATTATAAATATATAATATTTTACTCCGCATTTAGATTTTAACAAATAAAAAATATTTTTGTATAAAAAATGCGCGAATAAGCGGCTATTTTGTCTAAAAAGTTGTGGAATAATTTTTATTAGAGGTGATTAATAATGGCAGCTCAAAATTTTCAAGTTTTGCAAGAAAAAGTATCAAATCTAGATAAAGATATGTTATATGTAAAAATTTGTAAAAATATTAAGATATTTCGTTTATATAAATATAAAGAATTAAAAAAAAGCAATAATCATAGTAGTATTAATCCCTATTCCACTGAAAACATTGCAGCTTTATTAGACTATAATCATAATCATTACAAAAGATTTGAAAGCGAAAACGATAGTACTAAAAAAATTCCTTTAGATAAACTTATTAAACTTTCTATAATTTTAGATAAAAATTTAGAAGATTTTCTAAAATAAAAAACTAGCTAAAAGCTAGTTTATTTTTTTAAGTGGCGTCTCCGAGGTGACTCGAACACCTGACCGATCGCTTAGAAGGCGATTGCTCTATCCAACTGAGCTACGGAGACATAACTCGTTCACAAGAAAGATTATATAATAAAAATGTAGTAATTTCAAGAGTTTTTTTCATTTTTTACTACATTTCATTATTTTTATAAATTATTAATTATTTCATTTATTTCTTCTTTACTTTTAAATCCGATAAATTTCGCTTTTTCAGCTCCATCTTTATAAATGTATACTGTAGGAATACTCATTACTCCATATTTTTGAGCTAATTCAGGAAATTTATCAGTATTTATTTTTATTACATTTAAGTCCATTGTTTCTAATACAGTACCAAGCATTTTACATGGCCCACACCAATCAGCATAGAAATCTACTAAAACTATGCCTTCTTTAATAAATTCTTCTAAATTATTTTTTTCTAGGTATTTAATCATTATTTACACTCCTATATTTTTCTACTACATTTTCTATTCCAACAATATTTAATTTTTCATCTTCAATTAATTTTGTTGCTGATTCATAACTTAATATTTCATATTTCATTAAAATATCGATAGTTTCTAAATTGGCTTTTAGAGTATTATTTCCGTTGTTTAATACTACTTCGTATATTTCTTCACCACTATTAATTAAATTCGATGTTACATTATTTAGTATAGGGATTTCATTTAATATTATACTACTATATTTACTTTCATTTACATATTTGGTTGTAGTATTTACTACACTACCAACAAATAATAATATAAAGCAAAATAATACACCTTCTAAAACTCCTATTACTGCTCCAATTAATTTACTAGGTAAATTTAAGAATAAAGTAATACTAAGAACTTTATTTAAACCTACTGAAACTTTTTTTATTATTCCAAATACAATTCCCAATAAAACAATGGTTAATCCATAAGCGATAGCTTCATAGAATAATATGTTTATTGCTATTACTCCTTTAAAAATACCAGCAAAATTTAAAAATGGTAAATTTTCATATAATAAAGTTGAAATTGGTTGTTTTAAATAAAAAGCAATAACGAAAACTAAGAATGTTCCTACTAAATTTACAATTGTTGGAAGTAAGCCTTCTTTAAAACCTTTCAAAGCACTTAATATTAAAATAACTATTATAATGTAATCTACTACATTCATATTTTCACTCTCCAATTAAATTATATTATAATTTTGATGAAAAAGAAAGAATTATGTGATAAAATGAGTTTGGTGATATTTATGGCACAAACAACTATTGTTTTTAAAGTTAGTGATAATCTAAAAAAAGAGATTATTGATTTTTATCAAGATCGTGTAGTAGACAAAAAACCTCCTTATAGTGTGTTTCAAGTTAAAGATTTTGACTGTGTTACTACTTTATATGAATCGGGAAAAATAATGTTTCAAGGCTTTGCTGCTGATATTGAAGCTTCATATTGGATTGAACGTGAAAGAATTTTGAATAATCGTAACGTAAGTCAGGAAATTGCAAAAGATATGCAAAAAAAAGATGAAAAAAAGAACGATTTGAAAGATGATAGATTTAAATTTATTTCTACAATTGGTTCAGATGAAGTTGGTACAGGAGATTATTTTGGACCTATCGTTGTTACTGCTAGTTATGTTGATATAAAAGATAAATTCAAATTAGAAGAAATGGGTATTAGAGATTCTAAAAAGATTACTGACGATAAAATTAGAAGTATTGCTCCCAAAATTATAAAAGAAATACCTCATACTACTTTTATATTGACTCCTAAAGAGTATAATGAAAAAGGTATAACTAACATGAATAAGATAAAGGCAATATTACATAATAAAGTTTTATATTCTTTAGTAAATAAAGATAATTATGATTATAAACAAATAGTTATGGATCAATTTGTATATCCTAAAAAATACTTTGAACATATAAACGATATTCCTAATAAAGTTACTAATATAACATTTACTACACACGCTGAAGATAAATGTTTATCTGTAGCTGTATCAAGTATTATATCTAGATATATATTCTTAAATGAAATGGATAAATTAAGTGATGAACTTGGTATGCCACTATGTAAAGGTGCTGGGGATAATGTTGATAATCAAGGTATTGATATTGTCAAGAAATATGGTTTCGATAAATTAAAAAGTATTGCAAAATTAAATTTTAAAAATACAGAAAAAATTAGACTTTTAAACGAATTAAAATAAGACAATAAATATTGTCTTTTTTTATATAATTTTATTAGAGGTAATTCTACTTATTATAAAAAGTCTACTTAGTAGACAAAATAAAGAGACATTCATTTCTATTAGTATTCAAGTGAGTACTATAGCAATAAATGTCACCAAGAAATTGTAGGCATTTAGTCCTAATGCTCTACTAAAATATTTTTATATATTTAAAGTTTCTATTGTTTCATTAGTATCTTTCTTTTTAGAATCTAAAACTTTTGGTTTATTTTCATTTTTTAAGTTTTGTTTTTTCTTATTTGATTTTATCATTATTAAAATTACTAATATTATTATCAATAAAATTATTACACCTACAGCAATTAAAAGCATATAGTTTGTACTAGATTCTTTTGTAATATCTATAGTATAAGTAGTTATTTCGTTATCTTCACCTATTACATTTATTGTAATTAAACTTCCATCTATTAATTCTTCATTATTCTTTATTTCAATCATAGCTGTTTCTTCTTCTGGTATTGGAGTTATTTCTAATCTGTTTATATCACTAGGAATAGTTAAAGAATAAACAAATTGTTCTTTATTAAAATTAATATTATAACCACCTACTACTAAACTTTTCAAAAAATGAACATTAGTTATAGTTTGGCCTTCTTCTAATCTTGTTACTTTGATTTTATATTCATTTGTATTATTATTTTCATCAGTTAATTTAATTAAAATTTGGTTTTCTCCAACTTTTAAATTTTCATTTCCAATAATTTCTACATTAATATTTTCTTCTTGAGTAGTTGTAACTGCTATATTTGTTACTTCATTTAAAACTTTCAATGTATACTCTGTTTTCTTAATACTAAAAGTTCCTATGTCTAATTTTTCATTCGTATCTTTATTTGCAAGTGTTAAAGTTTTTAAATATAAAGTTGTTTGTGTATTTGTTGTAGTTGTACTATTTGTAGATATATTATCTTTGTAACAAGCATAATAAGTAATATCTTTTTCAACCTTTATAGAACCACTATTACCTTCTTTACATGTTTTAGCAGTACCCCAACCATTAAAGTTTTCTTTTTCTAGAACAGGCAAAGTAACATTACAAGTAGTATTTTGTCCTGTTAAAACACATGTTTTTTTATCTTTGTTTGTTCCATCATTTGGATCTAGAGTAACTGTTAATGTTTTCGTATTTACTTCGGCTTTTGTTGTAGTTGTAGTAGTTGTTGTACTTGGAGCTACATAGTTTTTATTATTTATGTAGAGCAATGTATTAAGTTTAGTATTTTCTTTATCAGTAATAATTATTTTTCCATATTGTTCATTCTTGTCGAAAGTCATAGTTTTGTTAGTAATTGTTATTCTAACACCATTACCTTCCTTTATTACTGTAAAATAATCATTATATTTTCCATTACTAAAATCTAAATTTTCACTAATAGTTTCATTTTCATCAGTTGGAGCACATTTAAAATTGTTTATTTCTAGATCAATATTTTTTCCATTATTACAAATAATCCCTGCTGCCTTAACATTTATAATAGGCACCATAATTAATAAACATATTATAGTACTTAGTACTTTTTTCATAACAAATCACCCTTTATTCTTACTATTTATATGTTATCATGAAACTAAAAAAAAATAAACAATAATTTGTTTATTTCATAAACTATAATAGGTGATAATATGTGTAACAATAATAGACCTGGATTCTTTGGTTGGTTCTTTTCTTTTTTTACAGTTTTAATACTGTTATGTCTAATATTTTATCAAACTATTATAACTTTAATACTTCCTTTTAGATTTAATATATTTATTTTACTAGTTGAAGTCATGTTATTATTTTTTGTTTTATATAGATTAATATGGCGTTGTTAATTTGCGTTATAGTATGGCCTTATTAAGTTTTCAGTTTTAAAAATATAATCTAAATATTTTCTTACAGTACTAACATTTCTTAATTCATTTTCAGTTAAATTTATTTCATCAGGCATTACTAGCATTATAAATAGTAATTTTTTTTCAATTTCAGTTAATTCAAATTTATCCATATAAGTTTTTAATGGTTCACTAAAATCCATATTAAGATATACCTTTTTATATAATTTAACTATATCTAAAATAGGACTATCTATTTTATAATTATCCCAAC
>JAZLAK010000008.1:0-4513 GCA_045613165.1 Bacilli bacterium
GTATTATAATATCATTTTTCTTTATAAAATCTTCTATTTTCCCATCACTTATAATTTTGTTTAAATCACATACATAATGTATATCTTGTTTATTTAACCATTCATTATATTTATTAAATTCATTAAATATATTTTTCTTATGAATATATTCTCTTTTAATATCTACATTATCTATAAGGACAAAGTCATTGTTATTTAAGTTAACTATTTTAAAATTATTTATTTCACTTGTGTTTCCTACTATTGGAGTATAAAAATAATTGTATTTGCCTAATAATTCATTAAATATTAATGTTTCATTTATTATATTTTCTATACTTCTAGCTTTTTCTTCTTCATTATATCTTTTATAATAATTCATAGCATCTTGACTACTAACATTAAGTTTTAATATAGGAAATTTACCTTCAATATATTCTTTCATTTTGTTTGTTATCAATTTTATATCATTAGCAGTTACTTTATGTTTAGTTAAGAATGTTCCTCTTATACCAGTATCTAAACTATGACAAAATCTAATTTCACAGTTTAATACCTCTTTAGAAGCAATAACCATTAGAAATTTTAATCCAGCTTTTTCTTCTTTCATACGATCCCTCTTTACTATTCTATTTATATTCTAACAAATGATACTTTAAAAGTAAACTTTTTGAATATTTAATTTACAACATTTTTTTTAAATAATTTGTCAAATACTTTATAGTATTAATTATTAAGTATTTTATAAAATAATATTAGGTGATAAAATGTTTATTCCAACAATTCAAGAAAGTACAACTAATGGAGATAAAGTTTTTGATATTTATTCTAAGCTGTTAGAAAATAGAATAATTTTTATAAATGGAGAAATAAATGATATTATGAGTAATTTAGTTATAAGTGAATTATTATATTTAGATTCTTTAAACAATAATACTATAGACATATATATTAATTCTCCAGGCGGTAGTGTTACAAGTGGTCTCGCTATAATTGATACTATGAACTTTATAAAAAGTAATGTTAGAACTACCGTAACCGGTATGGCTGCAAGTATGGCATCTTTAATTTTAGCAAGCGGTACTAAAGGAATGAGACACTCTTTAAAAAATAGTGAAGTTATGATACATCAACCTTTAGGTAATGTAGGTGGTCAAGCAACTGATATAGAAATACAAGCTAAAAGAATAATAAGCAAAAAAAAGATGCTAAACAATATGTTAGCAACTTTAACTAATCAGCCTTTAAAGAAAATCGAAAGAGATACTGAAAGAGATAAATATTTATCAAGCGAAGAAGCATTAGAATATGGTTTAATTGATAGTATTATTTAATTTATTATAATTATCCTTAGTTAATTCTAACATTATTATTCTTTCATTATTATCAAACTTTTTCATGTAGTAATCTTTTTTTATGTCTACAAAACCTAGTTTTGTAAATAATTTTAATGCATTAGTTCTATTATATGGAATATTATCTATTAAAGATTCTATTTTATATTCATTAAATGCTACATTAATTAATTCTTTTAATCCATCTGTTGCATATCCTTTATTTCTATATTTATCTTCTATAACTATTCCACAACAATGTAATAAATGCTCATTATCAAAATGAAAGTTAACATATCCAACTGGTATGTTTTCTTTTTTATCTACAATGTATGCAAAATATCTATTTCTATCTCTCATTTGTTTTTGATACCATCTAGTTTTGTCGAATGTATTTATGCAACCAGTATTGTTATCATAACCTTCTAAATTCAAATTGCAGCCAGCATTATAAGCCATAGTTTTAGGATCTTTTAGTATTTTCTCATAATAATCTAATTCATCAAAATTTGGAACATGTAGAAATACTTTGCTATCTTCTATCTTTTCTTTATCTAAGTATGTAAATATTTCACCCACTAATTTTGAAACAAATTCACTAGATTTATATGCAGCAATATCTTCAAAATAATCTCCACCATCAGCCATATCACTTATTGTTCTAATAGAAATGAATGGTATACCGTTCATACTACAAGTATGAGCAATAGACGCACTCTCCATATCAACACAAACCGCTCCAGTTCTTAAATGGATATTATTTTTCAATACCTCGTCTTGCACAAATGCATCTCCACTACAAATTGGAGCATAGTGAGCATTAGTTATATTCATATCATTTATTACTTTTTGTGCTAGACTAACTAATATTGTATTGGCTTTTATTTTTCCTTTATCAGGTACATATGATTCCATAATTGATATCGGTTCAAAATCATGATATGTAACATAATCACTTATAATTATATCCATTACTTTTATATTATTATTTATTCCACCAGCAACACCTGAATTTATAATTGCATCTACTTCATAATTATCAATAATATATTGCGTCATAGCAGCGCTATTAACTTTACCTACACCGCTCATAGCAACTACAATACTTTTATCATTAAAAGTATTTACATAAATATCTTTATTAATTTTATCTTTTTTTAAGTCATATTTCTCTATTAATTTTTCTATTTCATTTTGCATCGCACCAATAACACCTATTGTAGTCATAAATTCACTTCCTTTATATTAATTAGTTTAACATATTAATATAAATATAAAAAGACCTATAAGGTCTTAGTAAGCGTATACACCATGAATTTTTTCTAATTGTTCATTTGTTAAATCATTAACTACCCATTCATTATCTACTTTAGTTAAAGTGAAATCAATAGTATAGTCTACTGTGTCAGTTACTTTATCTAATTGTTCTAATTTATAATCTGTAAATAATGATTCATCATATACATCATCAGTTTTAAACTTATCAGGGTTATTTGTTAGATAAGTATTAGCTTCTTTTTCAGCGTTGTAATAATCATATACTGTAATTTGTGCTGTAACAACCGCATTATCTCCATCTATTTTTTCATCTTTTATTTCATAGTTCATATCTTTAAATTGTTTTAAATAAACATTTTTATATTTAGTACTTTGTTTATCAGTTAAATTACTTTCATTAACATAATCATCTAATTCTACTAAGATTTCTTCATCATTAGTATTATACTTATTTAAAACTCTTTCTACAGCACTAGTTGGAGTATTCCCCAATGTACAAGCCGTTGTAGTTAAAAGAATTATTAAACAAGCACAAATTATACCTAAAGTTTTCTTCATTTCATTTCCTCCTCATTATTAATATGGTAGAAATTTATTAAAATATACAAAAAAAGTACTAGTTTCCTAGTACTTAAAATTATTGAATTGTATACGGACTATCTTTTGTTCCATCTCCACTTGCTATTTTAGCACCAGATGCTAGAGAAACTGCGGGGCGCAGACTGCCGATGTCAATGTCCACAATGTAGTCGCTGTACACGTAGCCATTTTCATTAACGTAGAATGCGCTATCGCTGCCGCCATCGAAGTTGACCGGAGAGAGAGTCCACCAAACACCACTTGTTGCATTTTCTCTTAAGTAGTAAGTATAATTAGCAGTTCCTGGTTTTCCTCCTGCGAATACTACTTCATCTGCAGTTAATGGATATATTTTTGCGCTTGTTGTTTTATTTCCACTTGTGTCACACATTAATGATGCTACTTTATCAGTATATAATCTTATACAATTTTTATAATAAATCATTTCATAATTACTTATTGCTGCTTGTTTTTCAGCTTCAGTCATCAATACTCCAGCACTTGTATAAGCACTTTCAGTATCTCCAATACAAACTTCTTCACTCTTTAATTTACCTAAATTTGTTGCACTCCATGCTGTATATGTTTTTGTTTCAGTATCTCCATTACTATCATAACTATCGAAACTTCCACCATTTAAGAATATATTAAATTTATATTTCATTGAACTTGTTCTATTTTTACTATTTTCATAGTCAGCATGATAACTATCATCATATCCATAGTTACCTGTTCCTATGAATGCACTTCCTGTATCTTCAGCAGTTATTGTACTACAAGCTTTTTGTGCTGCTAATGTGATTTTGATTGAACCATCACCTTCGATACGTACGATTCTCCAACACATTCCATTGAATTCTAAATAATTATTTTTTACTGCTCCTCTATAATGATATGAAGTACCATACTCGTCAGCAGTTGCTGCCATTACATTTTCATTTTTTCCACTTATCTCTTTTGCTACTACTGTTGGTGTATTTGATACTAATTCAGCATATCCTAATTCTTTTTGTGCTTCTGTTACACTCATTGCATTATTTATTATGTTATATGCAAGTAGTGTTGTATCACTCTTATATGGGTTATCTACTGATATATCTTTGATATTTACTCTTGCATTTAATTCTTTATTCATATCAGCACTTTGATCTACACCAGTTTCTCTATATGTTACTGTTAATGTATATGATTGTACCCCTTCTACTTCTATTGAGTTACTTACTACTACTCCACCTTTTATTGGGAATACTTGTTCACTACTAATTTGATTTGTACAATTACTTCCATCTTTATTTGTACATGTTAATGTATACACAAAGTCATTTGATTCAAACTCAGTTGCT
>JAZLAK010000009.1:0-1902 GCA_045613165.1 Bacilli bacterium
TTTTTATTTGTGTATCTATATCTATATTTTTTCTTGTATATTTTCTCGCCATACTTACCTCCTATAATAAAAATTAAGGTGGTGTATTTCAACCACCCTTATTTATTAACTATTTACTAAAATGGTAAATCGTTTTTTTCATCAATTTGTTGTTGTAAATAATCATCAAGTGAAGTGCTTACCATTTCTAATTTTTCTACTGTTTGATAATTAGTAATTACACATACTGATTTAATACGTTCTACACCATCTTTATCAGTATATTCCTCTTTAGTGATGAAATAATCTTCAGGTGATAATGAGATAGTCATTGGGAACTTAATTCCTGATAATTGTAATTTTGCTTTCACATCATTTGATAACTTTGTAGAAATTGTTACATTGTGGTTTGGGAAAGCCATAAAATATGTATCGTATTTTCCTCCTTCTTTTTTCTCAACTTGTTTTTGAAATAAATTCATTACTGTAATTTTTGCCATATTTAATTCCTCCTATTATTCTAAATATTTTATTTGATGGAATGGCTAATACCATCATAGAGAGGGACTATAATATCATAATCCCAAACTATCATAATATTAACTATAATTTACCTGTTCCTATTCCTAATTGTCTACATAGTGTATATAATTCTCTAGTATTTACAAAATCAGTAGCAATTCTTTTTAATGTATATAAATATTTTGCCGTTGTGTTACTGAAGTATCTACCTATTAAGACATATAATTCATTATTATATATGTATGCAACGGGGGTAGCGTATGAATAAATAATATCAAAATTATCGCATTGTTTAATTGTTAATGATGTTCTACTTGTTTTAAAATACTTTTTTAAATCGTCTATATTTCTAATTGAATTAAATGTCATTTTCATCACCTACTAACACGATAGTTGCAACTAATACGGGGGACATAATTTCATTCATATTATGATGGGCAAAATTAAATGCTCCAATATCGTAATAATTAAGATGGTCAAGGGCATCTATTGCATCATCTTGAAAGTCGTCCATTTCAATTGTGGAAACAAAACCTGTGATATATTCAAAATTGGGTATTTGTAAATCCTCGTCATCTTGTTGGGGTTGGGGGTGATTATTTCTTTTATATACATCAATTTTAATACCCTCAATATAACCCTCTCTAATTAAGTTTTTATAAAAATCTAATAATTTTCTCATTGTTTTACACCTCACTTTTAATTATTTGAAATTGTGCAAGGTGGTATATTTCAACCACCCTACAACTTGACTTTTTCACTATCTTACAAACGCTTGACTATAATCTAGCAACGGCTTACAAATGCCACCTTTTAAAATATACGTTCCTGTGGCTCTTGTAATAATCACTTCGCCTTTTTCCTTATATTCTTTTGCTTCGGCTTGTGTTAATTTGACATCGTATTCAACCTCATAAGGATTAACCCAAGTTACAGGTTTAATTTCTACCACTTCACAACTTGCAATATTATTTGTGATAGTTGTTGAAATGTTTAATACAACATCTTTAAAATCAATAACAACATTTTGTAAACCTTCCTTTCTTGCTTTCTTTACTTCTCTACTTTCTAATGTGTTTAATAATTTAATAGCCATTTTATTTACCTTCCTTTTTTCATATTTAGATATTATTAATCGGCTAAATTAATATATCTATTGAGAGTATAAGCATTACTTATACGCCCTAACATATATTAATTAATTGTGATTATTATTTCTATCTCATTTTCAATATTATTATTTTTTATATATGATACTGTCTTTATTTCCTTATCTATTAAGAATAATATTGTATCAGTATAATTTTGAGTTGTATATTTTAGCCCTATGTTTTCATTAATTAATACATAAGCAACCCAGCGTATACCAACACTATCATATACTTTAATATATGCTGTATT
>JAZLAK010000010.1:0-1895 GCA_045613165.1 Bacilli bacterium
ATGAAAATGAAACAAACCAAAAATTTGAATTTATATAGTAGTTATAATAGAGAACTCACATCTTTTTGCATATAAAAATTATGTAATTATTTTTGATATAAACTACTATATATAAATAGTAGTTTTTTTAAGGAGGAAGTATGGAAAAATTAAAAAGTTTTAAAATATTATGGAATTATTTAAAAAAAGATAAAATTAAACTATTTTTATATTTATTTTTAGTAATAATAACTTATATTCCAGCTTTATTATCTGCATTTTTTTGGGGATTGGCAGTTGAATATTTAATAAATTATCAATTTATTAAATTTGCTACATACTTATTAGCTTGGAGTTCTTTATATATATTATTTTATTGTGTTTTACAATATCCAAGAGAAAGATTGTATAATATATTAGAAATTAATTTTATTAAAAGAGTAAGTATAGATATGTATCAAAAAATACAAAATTTGCCTAGTATTTCTTTTGAAGAAATCGGGGTTGGTGAATTTATAAATAGATTATATACTGATCCGGATAGAATAATGGAATTGTTATCTAAACTTATTAGAATGATATGTAAAAGCGTTGTAGTAATAATAATTTTAGTAATATCATTCAAAGTTTCATACATATTATTCTTAGAAATAGTTATATTTGCAGTTATTATGGGATGTATTTCTTATAAGTTTTTTCCAAAAATAAAAAAAACTCAAGAACAAATAAAAAAAGAAAGTGACGCTTATGTTAAAGAGGCTACTGAAAATATTACAGGCATAAGAGAAATAAAAAGTTTAGGTATAAAAAGCAATATATTAAATAATGTAAATAAAAGAATAAATGATTTATATATTAATAGTTCTAAACAAAGAAAATATGAGATCTTATATTATTGTTTAAATAACTTAGCATATTTTATATTACAATTCATAATATTATTAACTTGTGGTAAATTATTTATTGCAGGAACTTTAACTTTCAGTTTATTTAGTATAATAGAAAATTATTTATGGAGAATTGATGAAGTTGTAGAATCTTTAAGTGATTTTGGTGTGAGTTTTAACAAAGTTAGTGTATCATTAAAAAGAATAGATGAAATTTTAAATAATAAATTATATAAAGATGAGAAATATGGCAATATAAATCTAGATAAAGTAAAAGGAAATATTGAATTTAAAGATGTAAAATTTAAATATAAAAATGATGAGGATTATACTTTAAAAGGTTTGAATTTAAAACTAGAAACTAACAAAAAAATTGCAATAGTAGGTAAAAGTGGTAATGGTAAAAGTACTTTATTCAATTTATTGTTAAGATATTTTGATGCAACTACTGGAGAAATTACTTTAGATGGAATTAATATAGAAGATTTAACAGAAAAATGTTTAAGAAATAATATATCAATAATTAGACAAAGTCCATTTCTATTCAATTTAAGTATTCTTGATAACTTTAAATTAGTTAAAAAGGATATAACATTAGAAGAAGTAAGAAATGTATGTAAAAAAGCATATATAGACGATTATATTATGTCTTTGCCTAATGGTTATGAAACTGTAATAGGTGAAGGTGGAGTAAATCTATCAGGTGGCCAAAAACAACGTCTTGCTATTGCTAGAACATTACTTTTAAATACTAAAATAATTCTATTTGATGAAGCGACAAGTGCGTTAGATAATGAATCTCAAAAATATATAAAGAAAACAATAGATAATTTAGTTAAAGATCATACTATTATAATTGTTGCTCATCGTTTATCAACTATAATAGATGCAGATATTATAAATGTTATAGATAAAGGAAAATTGGTAGGTAGTGGGACTCATAATGAATTATTAAAAAAGAATAAAGTTTATAAAACTTTATATAATACAGAATCTAATAGTATAATAGAATAGAAAAAATGTAAATTA
>JAZLAK010000011.1:0-11582 GCA_045613165.1 Bacilli bacterium
ATTATTTTATATAATTTAAAACTATCTAATAATGAATACATAGTTTTAAATACTGCTTTAGAAGATGTTAATACTACGACAAGTGTATTAAGAAGTCAACTAATATATATAACATTAATTATCATAATATTAGCTGTAATAGTATCTATATATTTATCAAAATCATTAAATAAACCAATATTAAATATTACAAAAGAAGCAAAAAAACTAGCTAAAGGTAATAGTGAACTTAACATAGAAGAAAGTAATATTAAAGAAATAGACGATTTAAGAATAGCATTAAATTATGCTAGTAAGGAAATAAATAAGACTGATGAATTACGAAGAGATTTATTAGCGAATGTTTCTCACGATTTAAAAACACCTTTAACAATGATTAAAGCTTATGCAGAAATGACTAGAGATATTAACAAAGATAATAAAGAAAAAATTATTGAAAACCTAAGTATAATTATTGATGAAACCGATAGATTAAACATACTTGTAAATGATATTCTTAGTTTAAGTAAATTAGAGGCTAATCAAGATACATTGGAATTAAAAGAATTTAATCTGATAGATTTAATTAACGATATAATAAAAAAGTATAATATAATAAAAGAAACTGAAAATTATAAATTTATTCTTAATGTACCACAAAAAGCATTAGTAAAAGGTGACATAAATAAAATAAGCCAAGTAATTTATAACTTGGTTAATAATGCAATAAATTATTCTGGAGAAGATCTAACGGTAACCATAGAAGTTATAGAAAACAAGAAAACATATTTAGTAAATATTATAGATACTGGTAAAGGAATAAAAGAGAACGAATTAAACCTTATATGGAATAAATATTATAAAAATGAAAAAAATCATAAACGTAATAAAGTAGGAACTGGCATAGGTTTATCTATAGTAAAAAATATATTAGATAGACATAAATTTAAATATGGTGTAAAAAGCAAAATAGGTGAAGGAACTATCTTCTATTTTGAAATAACTAAAATTTCATAAAAAATTCATACACATAAAATATAATATAAAAAGAAAAAAGGAATTTTTTATTATTTTTACTAAAATTGAACTTACTTTTTGTCGTTTGTTCGAAATCCTATATTAAAATATAAACTTAAACTCACACTATTTTTGATTCCTTTTTTCTATTAAAGTACAGCAAATTATCGTTGTACTTTTTCTTTTTGAAAACTTATCTAATTTTGTCGAATAGCTTGTCTTTATAAAAAAACTATATTATAGTATCTCGAGTGTTAAGAAAATTTATTTTAATTCATTTATTTATGATAACGCATACTTCTCTTTACTACTATTTGATAAAAATAAAATTGTTTATAATTTTTTATACGAAACCTAACACTCAAATTATTTAATTATTTGTAAATGAATATTGATATTTAAAATAATTTATGATACTATCTTAATAGTAAAGGGTGATGTAATTTGAAAGAAAATAATAGAGGTTCAATGATTATATTAACAATAATTGGTATTGCAACATTATTAGTAGCTGTAATAGGTGCAACATTTGCATATTTTACAGTAACAATAAAAGGTAATCCTACAGAACCAAATGTAACTGTACAATCTAAAACTTTAGGAGTAATTGAATTTGAAACGTTAAATCAAATTAATTATACGAATCTAATTCCAGGTAGACCACAATGGGAAACTGATCAAACTCCAACAAATAAATTGAATTTTACAGTAACGAGTGCTGTAGATGCTTCAGCAAATGAAGAGTATGTTGTATACCTAAATGTTGAAGAAAATGATTTTGAAACAGATAATGTAGTTTACTTATTAACTGAAACTGAAAAAGGTACACATAGTGTAAAAGGTAGCCAATATTTTACTGAAGATAATTATGTAAACCATACTTTTGCAGGAGAAACAACACCTACTAAATTAGGAAAAATCACTGCAGGATTTACAGGAAAAATGCAAATAGGTACTGCTGAATTAGGTATGTTAGGTTCTAAAGATAAATGGGAATTTGAAATTTGGGTAAATGAAATTGGTGCTGAACAAAATATAGACCAAGGAAAAACAATAAAATGTTTTATAACAATCGAACTTGCAGACCCATCTCCACAAACAAATGAACCTGATTATGATCCAAATAATGATACTACTCCATAGTGAGTAGTTTTTTATTATAATTTTTTCATTGAAATATTTTTAGGTTTAATATATAATGAATATAGAATGATAATAATACGGTGATAAAATGGAAAAGATGAATAAAAGGGAACGTAGAAAAAAAATTAGATTCATTTTTAATAAAATTGCAAAACTTTTATCTTATGCAATTATCGTAGTCTTAATATTTTTAGGGATTTTTTTCGCGTATTATTTTGTTTCTTTAAAAGCTTATGAAAAAAATCCAACAGTTAATATTCCAAGATTTGGACTTTATACAATTATAAGTCCAAGTATGGAACCAGCTGTTAAAGTTTATGACGTTGTAGTAGATTTAAATGTTTTTAATCAAAATGATATAAAAAAAGGTGATGTAATAACATTTATATCAAATAGTAATGTATCAAAAGGATTAACTGTAACGCATAGAGTAGTAGATATTATAACAAATGCAGATGGTTCTAAAGCATATATTACAAAAGGTGATAACAACTTAAAAGCAGACCAAGCAACTGTTAGTTATAAGGATGTGTTAGGTAAAGTATTATTTAAGATACCTCAATTAGGTAGAGTACAATTTTTAATTGCTGATAAATTTGGTTGGATATTAGTAATATTGTTACCTGCATTAGGAGTTATTATATATGACTTTATAAAATTATTTAGATTATTATCCTTTAATAGTAAATTTATGAGATTAGGAACAATTAACAAAAGAATAGAAACTGAAATCAATGTAGATGATTTAAATCAATTAAGAAGTGGACTATCTACAGTGAAAAGATTTTATAAAAGAAATAATAGATAGACAAATTTGTAAGTCTATTTATTTTTTGTTATAATATGTATTAGTGATTAATATGAAGAAAATATGGATACAATTATTTATAGTAATAATAGGTATAATTTTATGTATTATTGGACATAATGGAGTAAAAAAATACTTTTATGATAACTACTTCAACAATAAAAATTATACATTAGCATATAACAACTATTCTAATGTTACTTTTGCATCAAATGAAATTGAAATGGTTTCAACTAATGAAGAATTAATTATACCAGAAGTAGAAGAAACTACAACAACTAAGAAACCTAGTACTACTAAAAAAACAACAAAAAAAATAACAACTACAACTATAATTACTACAACAACCGTAAAACCTACTGAGGTATTTGAAAACATCGTTACAAAACCAAAAGAAGAGATAAATAATGATAAAATTGTTTATGATGGTCTAACTCTTGCTCAATTAACTGAAAAACTAAATAAAAATCTAAAATCTACTTTAACTAATACAGGACATTATTTTGCAAACTATTATTTAGAAACTGGGTTAGACCCATACTTAGCAGTTGCAATAGTATTACAAGAAACAGGGTGTAAATGGACTTGTAGTAAATTAGTTAGAAATTGTAATAATATTGGTGGAATGAAAGGTAGTCCTAAATGTAATGGTGGTTCATATAGAAAATATGATTCTTTAGAAGAAGGAATTAATGGATACTTAAATATGCTTTATAAAAACTATTATTCAAAAGGGTTGACTACACCAGAATTAATTAATCCAAAATATGCAACAAGTACTACTTGGAGTAAAAATGTAAATAGTTATATTGATAATATAAAAGCAAGTTAAATATTTACAAATAAAAAAAATATGATATAATCAAATTGTTAACGAAGAAAGGATTTACGACCCTGGAGTTAAAACGTATATCGCGATAAGATAAATAAAGATATGAACACATTCATAGAATTAAGGTGGTACCGCGGAATTTTCGCCCTTAAGTTTATGGATGTTTTTTTATAGGAGGGAAAAATAATGAAATTATTTGAAGATTTAAAATGGAGAGGATTAATACAAGATATTAGTAATCCTGAATTAGAAAGATTATTAAATGAAGAAAAAGTAACTTTTTATATTGGGACTGATCCGACTGCTGATTCAATGCATATAGGGCATTATTCTTCATTCTTGATATCTAAAAGACTAGCAGCATATGGACATCATCCTATACTTTTAGTAGGTGGAGCTACTGGATTAATTGGAGATCCTAAACCCAATACTGAAAGACCGATGATATCAAAAGAAGAAGTAGAAAAGAATTTTAAAGGCTTAAAATCACAAGCTGAAAAAATATTTGGTTTTGAAGTTGTAAATAATTATGACTGGACTAAAGATATAAATGTAATTGACTTCTTAAGAGATTATGGTAAATATTTTAATATAAATTATATGTTAGCAAAAGATAAAGTAAAATCTCGTTTAGAAACAGGTATAACTTTTGCAGAATTTTCTTACATGATTTTACAAGCGTTAGATTTTTTACACTTATATGAAACTAGAGGAGTTACATTACAAGTAGCTGGCTCAGATCAATGGGGTAATATTACTTCAGGAATAGAATTAGTTAGAAAAAAATTAGATAAAGAAGTATATGGAATGGTTATGCCATTAGTAACTGATTCAAATGGTGTTAAATTTGGTAAAACTGAAGGAAATGCTTTATGGTTAGATAAAAATAAAACTTCTAGTTATGAGTTATATCAATACTTAGTTAATTTAGAAGATAGTATGATAATTGAATACTTAAAGAAATTAACATTCCTATCAAAAGAAGAAATAGAAGCAATAGAAAAAAATCATTTAGAAAACCCACATTTAAGAGAAGCACACAAAGCATTAGCTCGCGAAGTAATAACTGATTTACATGGTAAAGAAGAATACGTTAGTGCTGTTAAAATAAGTGAATGTTTATTTAGTGGCAAAATAAATGAATTAACTAATGAAGAATTAGAAAGCGCATTTAAAGGAGTACCTGCTTTTGAATTAACTCTAAATGAAAAAATAATTGACATATTAGTTAATAACAATATTGCATCATCTAGAAGAGAAGCAAGAGAATTCTTAACAAATAATAGTATTACAGTAAATGGCGAAAAAATAACTGACGAAAATAAAGTTATTTCTACAAATGATTTATTATTTGGTAAATATTTAATAATTAGAAAAGGAAAGAAAAAATATTTTATAGGTAAATAATTAAATGTTTATAGGTTTAAACTATAACCATTTTTTATTGAATAAAAATAATACATTTGTTATAATAAAAAACAATTTAAGGAGTGGTTTTATGGTAGAAAAATATTTAGTAATTAATGGAGGAAGTTCTTCATTAAAATTTTCTTTATATCAAGTTGAAGATGGTAAGGAAAAAAATTTAGTAAACGGATTAATCGAACGTATTGGTTATGAAGGTAGTGGATATATATTAAAAATTAATGGAGAAAAAATAACTGGCGAAGTAGAAATACCTAATCATACAGTAGCGGTAGAGGTGATGTTAGAAAAATTAAAAGAACACAACTTAATATCATCTATTGATGAAATAAAAGGTGTAGGTCATAGAGTTTTACATGGAGGAGAATTTTATGATAAATCTGTTTTAATTACAGAAGATTCATTAGAAAATATAAAATCCTTAGAACATTATGGGCCATTACATATGCCAGGAGAAATTTCAGGAATTGAAAGCATGATGGAAAAATTACCAGGAGTGCCTCAAGTTGCAACCTTTGATACAGCATTCCATCAAACAATACCAAATTTCAATTATATGTATGCAATTCCAATTGATTATTATGAAAAAGAAAAAATTAGAAAATATGGTTTTCACGGAACAAGTCATCAATATATAACTGAAGTTATGCAAGACAAATTAAATAAAAAAGATGTTAATTTAATTGTTTGTCATATTGGAAGTGGTGCAAGCATATGTGCAGTAAAAGATGGTTTATCATTTGATACAACAATGGGATATGATCCAAATAGTGGGCTAATGATGGGAACACGTTCAGCAGAACTGCCTTTCTCTGTAACTTTAGAGATGAAACAATCTAGAAATTTAAGTGATAAAGATATAGAAAATATTTTAAATAAAGAAAGTGGATTAAAGGGTATTTCTGGCAAAAATGATTGTAGAGATGTAGACCAATTAATTGATGAAGGAAATAAAAATGCTAAATTAGCAATGGAAATGTTTAAATTATCTGTTATAAGATTTATATCAAGTTATTATACAGAAATAATAGCTAATATAAATAAGAATAGAAAAGAAAATGAACCTAGAAAAGAAATAGATGGAATTATATTTACTGCAGGAGTAGGAGAAAATAATATACGTTTTAGAGAAGATATAATTAATTATATTGCTGACACATTTAATATAAAATTAAATAAAGAAGCTAATGATAATATTGCAAGCTTTAAGAGTATTAATGAAGGAATAATTACTACAACCACTTCAAGATTCCCTGTATATGTTATTCCAACTGATGAAGAATATATGATATTAAAAGATACTATTGAAATAGCAAAAGAATACAAGGAAGCAAAAAAATATAAATTAGAAAATAGTGAGAAATAATATGGATAAAATATCAATAGAAAGAAAATATATTTTAGAATATATTAAAGATACTTTTAATGATGCACAAATATCTTCAAAAGAAATTGCGTTTGCAAAATTTCATCACTGTACAAGTTACCACGATGCTTCTTCAATACTAAAATATGGAATTCTTTCTATGGAAGATATTAAAAAATTAGGTATAAAAGAATATACACCTGAATTATTAGAAATAATGAAAGATACTGAATCTCATATAAATGGTATAGATGCAATATCTTTAGCTGTTGTAGGATTAGAAGATTTATATCCTAATGAAGATGAGTTTAATCCATACTCGCCTGAAACTGTAGACTTTTTAATAGATAGCCAAGTTCAAGCGAGTAGAAGTGCTATTCATTATGGTAACGAATATTTAGCAAAAGAAAGTATTGCTTTAGATAATATAAAATCGGCCGATATAAGATTGTTAGAATATATAAATAAAATAAGTACATCACATTTGTATTCAATTGAAAATTTATTAAAAAAATATAATTGTATAAAAGATATAGCAATAGCAATAAAAAAATCTCAAAAAGACATTTCTTTAAGAGAAATGTCTAATAGTAATATTACTATGGATATAGATAAACTATCATCCTTACCAACATTATCATTAAAATAAAAGTGAATAAAATAAATTCCTTTCAACCATAGTTTTGTTGAAAGGAATTTTTATATGAGTAAATATAAAGTAGATATAACAGGTATAAATACAAATGCATTAAAAGTACTAAAAAATGATGAAATGTTACAAAAGTTTAAAGATTATCAAAATGGTAATGAATTAGCAAAAGAAGACATAGTTAACGGTAATTTAAAACTAGTGTTAAGCATTATAAAAAAATATAATAATGGAAAACATGATATGAATGATTTATTCCAAATTGGTTGTGTAGGACTAATAAAAGCAGTTGATAACTTTGATCCAAATTATGGCGTAATGTTTTCTACTTATGCAGTACCTCTAATATTAGGAGAAGTAAAACGATTTATTAGAGACTCAACTCAAGTGCGTATAGCAAGAAGTATTAGAGATAATGCATATAAAATATTACAATTTAAAGATGATTATCAAACTAAATATGGTAAAGAACCTACCAATGAAGAAATATGTAAATCACTAGATATGACAATTTATGATTTGCAATTATCTCTTGATTCTTTAAAAGAACCTATGTCTATATTTGAACCTATTTATAACGATGGCGGAGATACAATTTATTTAGCTGACCAAATAGCAGATATAAAAAATAATAATGAAGATAGAGATAATATTATAAGTTTAAGAAGAGCATTACTGAAAATAAAATCAAGAGAAAGAAATATATTAACTGATAGATATATCGTAGGAAAAACACAAAGCGAAATAGCTGAAGAGTTAGGAGTAAGCCAAGCACAAGTCTCTCGTATCGAAAAAACTGCTATAAATAATGTTAAAAGATTAATGAGATAACATATAATTTATTGGTGGTATAATGAAAATAAGTGATTTACAGGATAAAACTATTATAAATATAAATAATGGAAAAGAATTAGGAAAAATAAGCGATTTAGAAATAGATGAAAAAGGATTTATCATAAATTATCACGCTTTATATAAAAAAAGTATCTTTAATATTTTTAATTCAAACGAAGAATTTATTTTTAAAACAAGTGACATTAAAAAAATAGGAGAAGATGTAATACTTGTTCAAATAGATTAAATCGTTTATAATGTATAAAGGTGATGAAGATGTCTAAAAAAATATATATACTTGCAATTTCTATATTCATAATAGACCAATTATCTAAATCAATAATAAGTACATATTTAAAATTGAATCAAAGTATTGAAGTAATAAAAGATTTCTTTTATTTAAGATATATAAATAATACAGGAGCATCTTGGGGAATATTATCAAATTCAAGAATACTTTTAATAATATTAAGTTTAATAGCAATAATTATATTAATTAGATATATGTACAGTTTTAAAGAAACTAAATTAAATTATATTGGGTTTGGTTTTTTATTAGGTGGTATTTTGGGAAATTTATCAGATAGATTATTACATGGATATGTAAAAGATTTTTTAGACTTTATAATATTTAATTATGATTTCCCAGTATTTAATATAGCTGATATATTTATAGTACTAGGAGTTATAATTTTAATAATTTCTATAATAAGAGGAGAAGATAAAAATGGAAGTAGTAGTAAATGAATCTAGTAATGAAAGAATAGATAAATACTTAAGTATCAATACTGAATTATCTAGAACACTTATATCAAAAATGATTGATGAAGAATATATATTAGTTAATAATAAAAAAACAAAATCAAACTATAAAGTTAAAGATGGAGATATTATTTCAATAGATGAATCTTTTAAAGTAAGTACTGATATAGTACCAGAAAAAATGGATTTAAATATTGTATATGAAGATGATGATATTATTATAATTAATAAGCCATCAGGAATAGTAGTGCATCCAGGAAATGGTAATTATTCTGGGACTTTAGTAAACGGATTAATGTATTATACAAATAATTTAAGTGATATTAATGGTGAAGTTAGACCAGGTATTGTTCATAGAATAGATAAAGATACGTCAGGACTTATAATGATTGCGAAGAATAATAAGTCACACGAAATACTTAGCGAATACTTTCAAAATAAAACCATAACTAGAACATATATAGCTCTTATAAAAGGAGAACTCAATACTAATTCGGCAACTATAGATGCCCCAATAGGTAGAAGTGAAAATGATAGAAAAAAAATGGCTGTAACTGCAAAAAATTCAAAAAATGCAATAACACACCTTACAGTATTAAAAAGATATAAAGGATATACTTTAGTACGTCTTAAATTAGATACAGGAAGAACTCATCAAATTAGAGTTCATATGTCATACATTGGTCATCCTGTATATAATGATCCTATTTATACAAATGACAAATGTAGTGACTTTGGACAATTCTTACATTCATATTCAATGGATTTTATTCATCCAATTACAAAAGAAGAAATGCATTTTGAATGTGAATTACCAGAATATTTTGCAAGTCATTTAGAATACTTAGAGGAAGTCTAAGTATTTTTTGTTTGTTTAATAGTGTATATATAACTAAACAATTGAAAAATAGCTAGTAAAAAACTAATAAAAGAATTTTTATAATAAAAAATACTAATATTAAAACACTGATTAAAAATATAGAGCATTATAAAGCCTAGTATCATATCTCTTGTACATTTATTTTCATAAATTAAAATATATAAGTATATTGTTATAAAAAAATAGTATATTAAAGATAAACATAAAAATATTATAGATAAATTATTAATTATATTAGTAAATAAAACAAAAATAGTAAAAAGCCATGGAATAAAAAGAATTAAAAAACATAAAATTTTTTTCAAATCAAGCCACCTTTACTAAAATAAAACTTTGTTATAAAATATATATATGCAGGAAGGTGAAATACGTGAACGAAGCAATAAATGTTAGTGAAAAAGATGAACTTATTATGAAACTCGTACATTATTTTGTGACAAAAGAAAATTATGCTCCTATAATGGTTAATGGAGTGAAAAACGAAATATGGTTAGAAAACTTAGATGCTCATTATAAAATTATTAGAATAAATTCAAACTACATTCACAATAAAGAACAATTTGAAATGGATTTATACAAAATTAATAATGTTAGTAGACAAATAAGCAAAAAAACATTAACTAGAAAACTAAAAACATTAAATATATTAACTGATACAAATGATACAGTTAAAACTGAAAATACCAAAAATATAGATAATTATGTAATACTAAATAACGACGATTTAGAATTTAATGATGGTATAAAATCACTATTTCCTAAAATAATAGAAGAAGAAATAAAAGATTTACATGGTTTAGATTTTTTAATAAATGTATCAAATGACATAAATAAGAAAACAGAAACAGATAATAAATTTTATGAAAATGTCTTTAAACCCAAGAAAATAGTGATAACAAAAATGCTTATATTATTAAATGTCATAATGTATTTTTTATCACTAGTTTCAATTATGACTAACCAATATAATATTTATAATATTTTTGGTTTAAATGGTACTTTAGTTAGAAATGGAGATTTTTATCGTTTAATAACTTGTGGTTTCTTACACGCTAATATTATCCATTTAATTTGTAATATGTATTCATTAAATATTATAGGAACTCAATTAGAAGGTTTTATAGGAAAAAAGAAATTTTTAATTGTATACTTAATAAGCCTAATAACAGGAAGTTTATTATCAAGTGTAATTAATAATGGTTGGAGTGTAGGAGCAAGTGGAGCTATATTTGGTCTTCTTGGAAGTTTACTTTATTTTGGATACCATTATAGAATTTATTTAGGAAGCGTAATGAAGAGTCAAATAATACCAATACTTATTTTAAATTTAGGTATAGGTTTCATAATACCGAATATAGATATGTCAGCACACATAGGTGGTCTAGTAGGAGGTATTCTTTCTACAATGATGGTAGGAATAGAAAAAAAATCTACTAAAACTGAAAGAATTAATGGTCTTGTATGTTTGATGATATTAATAATCTTTTTAATATTGTTACTAATGTCAAAGTAATCTAATTTATATTTTAAGATTACTTTTTATTTGTTATAATCTTAATAGAAAGATAGTGATTATATGATAGATGATATTAAATTTAATATAATAAATGACAATGGAATAGAAGAAACATATTTAATTATTGATAAATTTGAAAAAGATGATAAAAAATTTATTCTTTATCAAGAAGAAAATAAAGATGAATTATATGCATCATTCTATGAAATAATAGATGATAAAATAAAACTAACTAAAATAGAAAAAGATGAAGATTATGATATTGTAGATGAATATTTAGAAAGATTGTAAATATGAGAAAAATAGAATTAACAATAAATGATAATGGGTATATTATGTGTACCATAGAAAACAATAATAAAATATCATAT
>JAZLAK010000012.1:0-14151 GCA_045613165.1 Bacilli bacterium
CACTTTAAGTTGTAATGAACTATCTAATTCTTGCGGATAATTTTCAACTTCAATACCATTTATATGATAACTCAACCTTAAAAATGTTCTTATTAATTTTTCAGTTAAATTACTTTGAATATATTCATGTTTTTCTTGTTCACCTATATAATCAAAATTTTCTATCGCTCTACTCTTTTTATCAAACATAATTTCTTTATCATTCCAACGTACTATTGATATTGATAGAACAATTATTTTATCAATATTTTTTTCAAATAAACCAATCGCAATATTGAGTGCTAATAAAAATGATGGAGTTACATCTTTTAAATTACCGATGTCATAATTTTCAAATGTTTCACTTTTTACATCTAAGCCTTCATTTATAGCATAGAGTTTTCTCTTTATAAATTTTTGAAATGAATTATTTTCTATGTTTGCATTCTTCTTGTTTTGGATTGCATAGATATAAACTTTATTATTTTCTATACCATAATATATATTTGGTAATTCATATTTAATATCACCGTTATCTAATATTATTTCTAATTTGTATGGTGTTTCATTTCTTAAATTTGATTTTGTATTTTTAACTTTTATATTTGAATTTAAATTTTCTGAATATCCTAAGTCGCACCAATTATTATAAACAGTTAAATTGTTTTTGAAGAATGTTATTCTTCGTCTAAGAAAATTAATTGGATCATTAAAGTCTTCATATGTAGCATTCGACCATAAAATAGATAGTAACGTTTTAACCTTATAATAATTAAAAGTATTTTCAGTTATATCCATATAATAATTTTTATCATCATAAAAATTTACTGCTAATTTTAAATATGTAGATAATAGTTCATCAAATAATCTTTTATTTTTTATATAAAGCGTAGGAATCATTACATTATCTAACTTTATATTGGATTTTATATCGATGTTTTCTTCAGGTATATAAGTATTAAATAATATATTATATGTTATATCAGCGTCTACAGAACCAGTAGAGGCTTCTTTTATTATTTCATTATAAAAGATACTTATCATTTATTTAACTCCTTTTATTCATTTCTTTTAATTTGTATAAAATGTTTATTGCATCTAATGGGGTAATATTTAAAATATCAATTTTATCTATTTCTTTTTTTAATTCATCATCTTTTTTATCTACAAATTCAAATTTTATTTGTTCTGTTTTTTGAGGAATGACTTTTTTATTTTTATCATTTTCATATATACTTAATATTTCACTTGCACGAGATATAACACTGTCCGGCATTTTTGCTAAAGACGCAACATGAATACCGTAACTTTTATCTACAGCTCCTGGTGTTACTTTATGTAAGAATGTTATTACTCCATCATTATCAACTGCTTCAACATGTACATTTTTTATAGTTTTATGAGTATTCTCTAAACTAGTTAATTCATGATAATGAGTTGAGAATAATGTTTTACATTTTATATTAGTATCTACATATTCTAATATTGATTGTGCTATAGATAAACCATCATAAGTTGCTGTACCCCTACCCAATTCATCAAATAAAATCAAACTATTATTTGTAGCATTAACTATTGCATTGCGAGCTTCTAACATTTCAACCATGAATGTAGATTCTCCGCCTACTAAATCATCACTTGCTCCAATACGGGTAAATATCGAATCAAATACTGGTAGCGTTGCACTGGTAGCTGGTACAAAAGATCCTATTTGCGCTAAGATTATCGTAATTGCAAATTGTCTCATATATGTACTCTTACCACTCATATTTGGGCCTGTTATTAATAAAGTATTTGTATTCTCATCCATTATAATATCATTTTTTACATATTCAACTTTAGAAACTGTTTCTACTACTGGATGAAAACCATCAAGAATACTTACTTTTCTATCTTTAACTAATGTAGGTCTAACTAATTTATATTCTTCGCTAACTATCGATAATGAAGCATAGGCATCTAATAGACTTAAAGTATATGCTGTTTTCTTTAATTCTCTAATATTTTCTTTAACAACATTCTTTATTTCCATAAATAGATTATATTCTAAATCTACTATACGTTCTTCTGCATTTAAAACTAGCGCTTCTTTTTCCTTTAATGTTGGAGTTATAAATCTTTCAGCATTCGTTAATGTTTGTCTTCTTTCCCAACCAAATTCATCTTTTATTTTATCTAATTGTCCACGACTAACTTCTATATAATAACCAAATACTTTATTAAAACCAACTTTTAAATTATTTATTCCAGTTTTTTCTCTTTCAATACTTTCTAGAGAACTAATAAATTCTTTACCACCACTACGCAACTCTTTAAGTTCATCAAGTTCAGCATTATAGCCACTTTTAATTAAATAACCTTCTTTAATTGTTACAGGTGGTTCTTCATATATACTTCTTTCTAATAATTCATATAGTTCTCTATGGTCACTTAACTCATAATCAAACCCTAAATCATTTAATACACTTTTAATATTTGGTAAAACACTTAGAGATCTTTTTATTTGTAATAAATCTCTTGCATTTAAAGTACCGCATATAACTTTACCACATAATCTTTCTAAGTCATAAACTTCATATAGATTATTTCTTAAATTTTCACGTAATAAAAATTCATTATTTAATTTTTCTACTATATCTAATCTTTCATTAATTAAATTTATATCTTTTAATGGATGCATTAACATATTTTTTAAAGTTCTTGCTCCCATAGCAGTTTTAGTTTTATCTAGTAACCATATTAGAGAGTATTGTCTTTCTTTTAGTCTTAATGTTTCGAATAATTCTAAATTTCTAACTGTATGTACATCCATATTTAAATAATCATCACGTTTAACAATACTAACTTCATTCATGTGATCAAGATCATTTAATTCGGTTACTGATAAATAATAAAATAAATGTTTTATGCCATATTTTATTCTTTCATCACTAATATTTTTATAACAATGAGTGTATTTATCTTCTAATAATTTATCACTTATAGTTATATTTATATTATAATTATTTTTTAAAATATTTAATAAAGATATATCGAAATCATTTGTTATTAGTATTTCTTTTAAATTTAGATTTAATATTTCATTTATTAATTTATCTTTATCATGTATTAAAGTTAAAGAATAGATTTCTCCAGTAGATATATCGGCATATGTAATTAAATATTCGTAATTATAATCGATTATACTTCCAATATAGTTAGAATCTTTGCTATCTAAGTATTCTAAATCTACTAAAGTTCCTTTACTAAATACTTGTACTACGCCACGTTTAACCATACCTTTTGTATTTTTGGCGTCTTCTAATTGTTCAACGATAGCTACTTTATAAGATTTATTAACTAATCTTTCTATATAAGATTTTGCTGAATGATGAGGTACTCCACACATAGGAACACGTTCTTTTAATCCAGCATTTTTCCCGGTTAAAGTAAGCTCTAATTCTCTACTTGCTGTTTCTCCATCTTCAAAAAATAATTCATAAAAATCTCCAATGCGATAAAACAATAATACGTCTTCATAATCTTTTTTTATATCCATGTATTGTTGCATCATTGGTGATAAGTCTTCGTAATTTACTTCACATCTTTTCATAGTACTACCTCGTTTAAATATTATAACAAAAAATAAAAAATTAAGAAATTATTTTGTTATACTTTTATAAAAAAATATAGAACTTTAAATTCAATATATAATAATTTATCTAGTTTTGTCGAACCGCTTGATATTAAAAAATAATCATTTATTATAGTATCTCGAGCGTTAGGAATAGATGTCTGCTAATAGTCATTATCTTTCTATCCTTCTACACCTCAGGGGGTGGGATGGAAGTGAGGTGTTATTAGTTTTGTTAGAAGTAATTTTAACAATATTAAAAAGTCTACTTAGTAGACATAATAAAAAGACATCTATTTCTGTAAATATTCAAGTGAATACTGCAGTAATAAACGTCAACAAACAATTGTAGGCATTTAGTCCTAACGCTCTACTAAATTAAGTTTATCATAATTTATATATATTTGTAAATTATTTATTTTTTATTTATTTCATACATAACAATACTACTAGCTATTCCAACATTTAAACTCTCACATTTTTTATTCATATCTATATAAATATATTCATCACACATATTTAGTATTTCATCACTAATACCATTGCCTTCATTACCAACAATAAAAGCGTACTTTTCACAAATTATATCTTCAATTTTTTTGCCATTATCTACTTTAGTGCCAATTATAGTATATCCTTTTAATTTCAATTCCATAATAGAATCTACTAAATCTTGTTTTATGATATTAACGTTATAAATCATGCCTTCACTAGCACGTAATACTTTTTCATTATAGATATCTACAGTGTTGTTACCTACAATAATTGTATCAAAATTGAAAGCAACTGCACTTCTTATAATTGTTCCAACATTTCCTGGATCTTGTAATCCATCTAACATTATTACATTACCTTTTATACTATTTAAATCTTGTTTTTTCACAACCGCTACTACACTTGGTAAAGTTTTTAAACTAGTTAATTTTCTCATTACTTGTTCATTTACATATGTAACATTACCATATCTATTTTCATAACCATTAAGTAAAAATATTTCCTGAACTATATTATGTTTTAATGCTTCTTTTACTAAATGATCAGTCGATATAATGTAAAGACCTGTTTCATCTCTATATTTTTTTTGTAATAATTTACTATATCTTTTTATTTTTTCGTTATTAATAGACTCTATCATATATTACCTACTTTTTCTAGTTTTAATACTTTATTTCTTAATAATGTACTCCTAATGCATTTTTCTATGTCATATTTTTTTATTTCTATATAAACAAGCATCTTATTATCATCATCTAAATGATTTATATAAAACCCATCTTCATATAATAATCTTAATAATAAATTTATATCTATACTAGTCTTCATTATATTTTTTATATTATAGTGATTGCTGCCTTCATAATATGTATTCCAAGTTCCATTAACTTCTTTACCTTCAACTTCGTATTTAATGCCATCCGTCTCGTTAATAGAACATATATCTAATATTCTATCTACATTAAATCTAATTTTTATAGTAGTAAAATCGCAATCTTTTATATGTAAAATAAATTTCCATATTTCTTTATATGCTAAATAAGCAACATTTTCTTGATAACTTATTTTGTCGTTGCTAACATCTTCTAATATTATTTTTTCTACTTCATTTGTCATTATTTTAATCTCTTTCTCGCTAATTTATAATATGGATAATATTTCTCTACTTCATTCCAAAATGATGTACTATGATTCATGTGTTTGAAATGACATAATTCATGTATTATTACATAATCTATTAAACTTACATCTTTATGAATAAGTTCGGTATTAAGTGTAACTGTCATGCTAGATTTATTACATACTCCCCAACGAGTTTTCATTTTTCTAGTTCTTAATCTAAATTTAGGTAGGTCTTTGAATTCTATCATAAGTCTATTTAATCTTGATTCAAAAAACTTTAATGAGTTTTTTTCTAAATATTCTTTTACTTTCTCAATGCTAGGTCCATAAGCGTATGAATTATCAATTTTAACTCTTTTAGCTTCTATAAAATCCAACTTTTCACCTAAATAATAAATATCATTATTATCATTAACTTTTTTTTTCATGTTGTTATACATTTTTATAATATCATTTTCATTTTTTAGAAGTAATTTTTCTATATAACTATCACTACATAAATAACTACAACTAACATATATTTTTAAATCTTCTTTTACTCTAAAATAAATATTTTTTATTCTTTTTTTTGTTATAACAACATCAAAATTTATTCCATTTAATTCTATTTTCATAATTATTCACTTTTGTTTTTAAATTGTAATATTATTGGAGTACCAACTAAGTCAAAGGATTCTCTTATTTTATTTTCTAAATATCTTTCGTAACTAAAGTGTACTAAACCTTTATTATTTACATTGAAAGTAAATTTTGGTGGTTGACTTCCTGATTGATTTACGAAATATATTTTTAATCTCTTTCCTTTATAACTAGGTGGCATATGTAACATAACTGCTTCTCTAATTACATCGTTTAATGCACTAGTTTTAATTTCTCTTGTTGCACTTTCATATGATTTAATTACTTCTGGCATTAATGTATGTATTCTCGATTTAGTCTTTGCACTTAAGAACACTATTGGAGCATATGGAACGAATTGGAAATTATTTCTTATATCTTTTATCCATTTTTTCATTTCCATATCTTTATCTTCAACTGTATCCCATTTATTTACAACTAATACTATTGCTTTACCAGCATCGATAGCATACGATGCTATATGTTTATCATGTTCTATAATACCTTCTTCAGCATTTATAACTACTACACAAACATCACTACGTTCAATAGATTTCAAACTTCTGATTAAACTATATTTTTCAATATTTTCATATATTTTGCCTTTTTTTCTCATACCAGCAGTATCTATAATAGTATAATCACGTTTTTCATATGTAAATTTAGTATCTAATGAATCTCTTGTAGTACCAGCAATATCACTTACTAGACATCTTTCTTCGTTTAATATTGCATTAACTAAACTACTCTTTCCTACATTAGGTCTACCTATAAGTGAAAATTTTAAAGTTGAATCTTTTTCTTCAGTTGTATATGGATTAAAATCTTTAGTTATTTCTTCTAATAATTTATCTATACCTCTTTTATGTTCTCCTGAAATCATAATCATATTATCTAGTCCTAATTCATAATATGAATATATATTTTCTTCGTGAGTTTTATCATCTATTTTATTTATTGCAACGATAACTTTTTTATCAGTTTTTAATAAATAGTCTCTAATTTTTAAATCATTTAGAGTTAAAGATTCTCTACCATCAACTACAAAAACAATAACATCACTTTCATCCATTGCAAGTTCTGCTTGTACTTTAATAGAAGAGTTAAAATCTTTTATTTCTAAATCTATTCCACCTGTATCTATTAAATTAAAACTCTTATCTTTATAATTTACTATTCCATATATTCTATCTCTTGTAACACCTGGTTCATCAGCAATAATAGATTTCTTTTCATTTATTAATCTATTAAACAAAGTTGATTTCCCTGTATTTGGTCTTCCAATTAAACAAACTGTTTTACGCATAAAAAGTACCTCCCCTTTTTTGTCAGTCACTATTTTATCATATTTACTCATTTTAAACAAATAAAAAACTTTTAAAAAGTTATTTTATATCTTCTATCTTTTTAAAATTATTTGTAGTTTGTTTAAATTCACCATCTTTTTTTATTATTTCCATTGTATGTGTTTTTCTAAACTCTTTTCTTTCTTCTACCGGCATATCATATAATTCAATTGACTTATCAATATGTAGAATGCCATCTAAATGATCCAATTCATGCGATAAAACTATCGCTGCAAATTCTTCGAATACTTCTTTATGTTGTTTACCAAATTCATCATAATATTCTACTTCAATTCTATAAGGTCTTTCTACTAACCCAAAATAATCTAAACAACTAGCACAAGCTTCCCAATATCTTGTAATGCCTTCCCTTCTTAATACTTTTGGATTTATTAAAATTTTAGACTCATCTCTCTCACTATTAAATATTTCTTCCAAACTTGTATTCCTTAAATAAACTAATCTTAAAGGAATGCCTAATTGCACTGATGCTATGGCTAAAGTTTTGTTATTATTTTCTATACAATAATCATGTAATAATTTTATAACTTCTTTATAATCATCATTTGTTAAATCCACTTCTTTTGAAATTTGTCTTAAAAATTTTTCATCTTTTAATATTGTTTTACGCTCTATTTGCATACGATCAACTTCTTTCAATATTATTATAACAAATAAAAATAAGTTATCAAATATTTCCAAAAATTGTTAGCGTACATTTGTTTACATTTGATAATTTTTATAATATACTTATATCGGTGATATAAATGGATCTCAAAACTAAATTACATATATTGGCAGATAGTGCTAAATATGATGCTTCTTGTTCTTCTAGTGGAAGTACTAGAAAAAATATTAATGGTATAGGAAATGCTGCCCCAGCTGGCATATGCCACTCTTTCGCTAGTGATGGTAGATGTATTTCTCTTTTGAAAATACTTATGACTAATTGTTGCATTTATGATTGTAAGTATTGTATTAATAGAAGAAGCAATGACGTAAAACGTGCTATATTTACTCCAGAAGAAATATGTTCTTTAACAATTAATTTTTATAGAAGAAATTATATAGAAGGCTTATTTTTAAGTTCCGGAATAATAAAAAGTCCAGACTACACTATGAATTTAATTATAGAAACTGTAAGTTTGCTTAGAACCAAATATCATTTTGGTGGATATATCCATGCAAAAGCAATTCCTGGAGCCAGTGAATATTTAATAAAGAAATTAGGATTACTTGTAGATAGATTAAGTGCAAATATTGAACTTCCTACAGAAAATGGATTAAAGTTACTTGCACCAAATAAAAATAGCGAAAAAGTTGAAAAAGTAATGAAATATGTTAGAGATAACAAAAATAGAAAATTTGTTCCAGCTGGTCAGAGTACGCAAATGATTATAGGAGCAACTCGTGAAAGTGATCTTGATATTATGAATAAAAGTGAATCAATGTATAGAAATTATAATTTAAAAAGAGTATTTTACTCTGCATATGTTTCAGTTAATAAAGATAATTTATTGCCTACTCTAGAAACACCTCCATTAAAAAGAGAACATAGATTATATCAAGCAGATTGGTTATTAAGATTTTATAATTTTAAAGTAGAAGATTTATTAAATCAAAATAATCCTAATTTTAATATATTGGTAGATCCTAAAGCAGATTGGGCTTTAAGACATTTAGATGAGTTTCCAAAAGAAATAAATAGTTGTAGCTATTATGATTTATTAAAAATTCCAGGTATTGGTGTAACCAGCGCTCAAAGAATAATTTCTTCTAGAAAACATTTTAAAATTGATTTTAAAGATTTAAAGAAAATGGGCGTAGTTTTGAAAAGAGCAAATTATTTTATTACATGCAACGGCAAATATTTTATAGATTCTAATTTATTTAAAAAAGAATTTATTGAATCAAATTTAGTTTTGGTAGATAGAGAGAAAACAAATAATAATATTAATCAATTGAGTTTATTTACATGAATAATATATATTTATATAATGGTGATTTTCTCTATTTACTAAGTTTAATTAAATATTTGTGTGATTTTAAAATTAAACCAGATAATATCAAAGATAATAGTTTCTCTCCTAGTCTTTTTGATAACGTAATTAATTTAAATATAGTTGTTGATGATAATATAGTTGAATCTTTTATAGAAAGTATTGGAATAAATAATTTTAAAATTATATTTTACACTTTTTTATCTAATGATATAAATAAAGAACTGATAATTTATTATTTCTATTTAAACACATTAAAATATAAAGACAATATTATTTATATGAGAAACTTAAAATGTGTTAGTGAATCTTTAAAAATAGCAAAATACGTAAAACATGAAGCTCATAAATATAAAGGTTTTGTAAGATTTAAAGAATTAGAAAATAATGTATTGTATGCTGAAATTGAACCAACTAATGATATTCTTTATATAATTTCAAAACATTTTGAATTAAGGCTAAAAAATGAATATTGGATTATAAAAGATATAAAAAGAAATAAACTAAGTGTATATGATAAAAAAAATTTTTTTATAATTAATGGAGATAACTTTAAATTGTTCAATAACGCTTTAAGTAAAGAAGAATTAAGTATTGAAAATTTATGGAAAGAATTTTATAAAACTATTGGTATAGAAAGTAGAAAAAATGATAGATGTAGAATGAATTTTATGCCAAAAAAATATTGGAAATATATATTAGAGGTGAGTGATGAAAAATGAAAAAAGTTGTAAGTGGTAATGTTTTAAAAGAAAAAATGATAGAAGCTATAGATTTATTGTGTAATACCGTTAAAGTTACATTAGGACCGAAAGGAAATAATGTAATAATAGATCATTCTAATTTCAGTCCTTTTATAACTAATGATGGAGTTACTATTGCAGAAAATATAGAAAGTGATGATGAAATAACTAACATTATTCTAGAATTAGCAAAGGAAGCTAGTATTAAGACTAATGAAATAGTTGGAGATGGTACTACCACTACTCTAGTTTTATTACAAAGTATATTTAAAGAAGGGTTAAAGGTTATTGATAGCGGTGTTAGCCCTATTATACTTAAACAAGAAATAGATGAATCTTCAAATAAAATTATAGAATTATTAAAAAGCAAAAGTCGCAAACCAACAAATAATGACTTATTAAATATTGCTACAATTTCTGCTAATGATAAAGAAATAGGAAAACTTATAAGTGAAGCTTACTTTAAAACCCAAAATAAAGATGCAATAAAAATAATAGAAACAAACGATACTGATTGTTCTTTAAATTTTATAAAAGGATATAACTTTGAAACGGTTATTGCTTCGCCTTATTTCTTTAATGAGTTTAAGGAAATTAATATAACTAATTGTAAAATTTTAATAATAGACAAAACTTTAGAGGGCATTGAAGAAGTTGCTAATGTATTAAATGAGGTGTTAAAAAAGAATTTAAATTTAGTTATTATTGCTCAAGATTATGATAATTATTTAGTAAATGAAATTATATCAATAAATATGGAGAATGAATCAAAAATATATCTATTAAAATCTCCTAATTATGGTAATAAGCAAAAAAGCATATTAAAAGATATAAGTATCATAACAGGCGCTAAGATGATTAATAAAATTGTATCACTTAATGATTTAGGAAATATATTACAGATAAAAATTAATGAAGAAATAACAAATATTAGTTTTGAAATGAACAACAATATAAACACACGAATTAAAGAATTAGAATTACAAATAAAAAATATTGATAATAATTTAGATAAAGATTTCTATAATAACACTATTGCTATGTTTAATACTTGTTTAGCCAATATTAATGTTGGTGCTACTACTGTTACTGAAAGACGAGAAAAGAAAATGAGATTTGATGATGCATTATGTGCAATCGATATTGCTACTAACGGTGTATTGCCAGGGACTGGTTTAACTTTATTGGAAATTAGCGATAATCTTGAACTTCAAAACAATGGTGATGAAATTTTAAAAAACGCTATTATTATGCCAATTAAACAAATAATATCTAATGCAGGTTTAGATTATGATATTATTATTGAAGAAATAAGAAATAGTAGTTATAAAAAACTTTATAACGTTAAAACTGATACTTTTGAAAGTATTACAGAAACTTGTGTAATTGATCCTACTGAAGTAATTATAAATTCATTAAAAAATGCTTGTTCTATTGCTGGTATGTTATTAACTACATCTAATTTAGTTATAAATGAATATAAAAATTCTTTAAATAAATTAAATGATTATAATGAACTATAAATAAAAAGAACATAAAAATTATATTCTTTTTTAATGATGATTCCCTATATAAGTTTTATCGCTATGATGAATATGACATTTTTTATCATCACAACTTTCTTCTTTTGTTTCTAATTCTATAGTCACGTGAGAAATATTTAATTTCTTCATTTCTTTTCTTATTTTTACTTTTATATCATTATCTATTTTTCTAACAACTACATGCATAGTCGCATAGTTATTATAACCATCAATACTCCAAATATGAATATGATGTATATCTTCAACATCCTTTATCTTTAAAATACTTTGTTTTACTTTTTCAATCGTAATATCAATTGGGATTTTTTCTAAAAATAAATCTAATATAGATTTTAAATTCTTTATTGAATTTATAAATATAAATATTGCAACTAAGATAGATAATATTGGATCAATTATAGAAATATCACTAAATTTCATTATTATCGCCCCAACGAATACTATTATCCATCCTAATACATCTTCTAGCATATGTAAATTAACGGATTTTTGATTTAAAGAATCTCCTTCTTTCGTAGTACATGCTGCAATAAAATTTATAATCATTCCAAATAATGCAATGACAATCATTCCGTTGTAATTAATAGTTACTGGATTAATTATTCTTTTAACAGCATTAATTATAACAACTATTGAACCAACTAATAAAATTGTAGTTGTTATTACTGCGCCTAATATAGAATATCTTGCATAGCCAAAAGTATATCTTTCGTCCGGTTCTTGTTTACTCTTCTTCTCTAAAAAGAAAGATAAACCTATACTTAATGAATCTCCAATATCATGTATTGAATCTGACAATAATGCAATACTATTTGTAAATAATCCTCCAATAAACTCTATTAGAGCAAAAGATATATTTAACAAAAATGCTATTAATATATTTTTTTCAGTTTTCATTTTATACCTCTTTACTTATCTTCTTTTATGTACTTTATATTATATGTATCTAAATCTTCAATATTTATTGTTCCATATTTTAATGCATTAGCAACTGTTTCTTCATAACCATTTTCATACTTTACAATTACATATTTGCTTTTAATACAAGAATAGTAATATCTATATTTTTCATCTTCGTAAAATTGTTCTAATGCTTCAGCACAAGCAAAGTTTTCTATATCTTTTGTTGTATCAACTATCTCTATAACTTTACCTATTTGAAATTTAATTTCTGCACATGCAAATTTTGTTCCTTTTGACTTTATTTGAGGAACAGCATACTCGGCACAATTATAAGTATTATAAAAAATACCTTTATAAACATTATTTCCATCTTTAATAGCAAGTATAGGACGATTAATTGTAAAAATACAAATGAAATCAATTATAAATAATAATATAATTACTCCTATAATTGTTAAAAATATTTTTAAATTTTTTTTCATAGTTTCTCCTATTTAAAGAAATCTCTTTTATTGAATGAAGAAGTCATAAATCTCCAAGCTGCCTTTTTAGTAGTTAACCATTCTATCTTAGCGTTATTTTTATTGTTTTTTAACATACCATTAACTAAAAATCTTGCAACTACACCTGGATAATCACCTAAAATATTATAAACTTTTTTAGTTTTTTCACTTAAATTTATTTTTTCTTTATTTCCTAATGCATTCGTTATAAAATCTGTAATCATAATACCAGGTGATAATTTACCAACAATAACATTTGTATTTCTTTCTTCACTTTCTTTAGCTAGTGCTTCAGTAAAATAAGTTATTGCTCTTTTGCTAGCTCCGTAAATAGATAAACCTAGCATCTTTGCATCATTACTTCCATAGCCTTCTACATTATAAATCGCTCCACCGTTATTTTCACTCATTTCTTCAATTATTAATTTTGAAGATTTAATAGTTCCTTTTAAATCAACATCTAATACAATATCTATTTCTTGTTCTGTTAACTCCCATATTGCTTTTTCTGGTTGATTTACTCCAGCGTTATTTATCCAAATGTCAATTCTATTAAATTTTTCTTTTGCATATTCTATTAATGTTTTTATATCAGTTGTTTTAGTAACATCACAAATACAATAATCAACTTTTGAATTACTATTAATTTTTTCAACTTCACTTTTAGCTTGTATTAAGTTTTCTTCATTCAAATCACTCAATATTACATTTACATTCTTTTCTTTAAATACTTTAGCCATTTCAAGTCCTAGTCCTCTTGCGCTACCTGTTATAACTACTGTTTTCATAAATAATCTCCTAACTATTTAAATTAATTATAACTAATTTCTAAAATATTTACTACTTAATTTTAAAAAAATGGACATATTAATAATGGTGATTACATTGAAAAACTATAGTATTTGGAGTAAAGAAATTAAAAATAAATATTCAAAATTAGAGAAAGATATAGAAGTAGATGTTTTAATAGTTGGTGGAGGTATGACTGGTATTAGTACTGCTTATCATTTAAAGGATAGTAACTTAAAAGTTTGCTTAGTAGAAAAAAATAATATCGGTTCTGGAGTAACTTCTAAAACTACTGGTAAGTTAACTTATTTACAAGAAAATATATATTCTAAATTAAATACATATCATGGATATGATAAAACAAAATTGTATTTAGAATCACAAAAGTATGCTATCAATTTAGTTAAAGATATAATAGATAAAGAACATATTGAATGTAATTTAGAAAAAGTTAAATCATATACTTTCACTAATAGAGAAATTAATAAATATAGTA
>JAZLAK010000013.1:0-6636 GCA_045613165.1 Bacilli bacterium
ATTAATAAATAAAGAACAAAAAAATAATCAAAATAATATTAAAAAATTAAAAGAAATAGAAGAAACATTAAACAAAAATATAAACACTGATAAATATTTAGAATTAAAAACTGAAACTGATGAATTATTAAAAAATATTACTGATATCACAAAAGAAATAGAGACAAAAGAAATAGAACAAAAAGATTTAAATGAAATATTAGAAGATTTAAAATATGATTATGAGGAATTAGAAAGTAAAACAAAATATCTAATAAAAGACTTTCCTACATATCATCAATTTCCAAATTATCCTAATGGGTGTGAAAGTGTATCGTTGTATTTACTATTAAAATATCATAAAGTAGATGTAACAGTAGAACAAATAGTAGAAAAGTTAAAAAAAGGAGACACGCCATATAGAAAAAATGGAACTCTTTATGGAGGAGATCCTGAAGTGGAGTTTGTAGGAGATCCTAGATTAAAATCAGGATATGGAGTTTATGAAAAACCAATTATTGATGTAGCTGAAAATTTTAAAAATGGAATTAAAAATATTACTGGTTCAAATTTAGATAGTGTTTTAAAAATAGTATCTAATGGAATTCCTGTTCAAGTATGGGCTTCTATTAATTTAAGAAATACTTATGTGTGTGCTAAATGGAAATCAACTTCAACTAATAGATATGTAGAATGGAAATGTGGTTTACATAGTTTAGTAATAATTGGTTATACATATGATAAAATAATAACTTCAGATCCATATACAGGCAATATAGAATATTACTCAAAAACACAATTTGAAAAAATGTATAACACATATGGAAAGAGAGCGATATATTATGAATCATAAGAAACGAATTATATTTATATTTTTAATAACTATATCAATTTCTATCTTAACTTGTATACCAAACATAGTAAATATAATTAATAATAAAGTGCAAGAAAATAAGTATATAAAATTATTAGACGAAAATAAAATATTATTAAGAGAAATAGAAGCTTTAAATAAAACTATAAATGAACTAAGTGATAAAAGTTATATGATAGAAAATGTTGAGGATTATAAAAAAGATTTAACAAAAGAATTAAAAACAAAAAAAGAAGAATTAGATAGTATTAATAAAAATATGAGTAAGTTAAGAACTAAAATAGAAACACAAAAAATTAAGAATGAAGAAATAAAAAAATATATAATAAAATAGTCCAGTTAATGGACTTTTATTTTTTGAAAAAATATGTAAATTATGTCAATAAGTGTTTAAAAAGAATTTAATTTACTTTATAATATAAATGTATAGAAAGATAGGTACTTATTATGAATAAAGAAATAGAAAAAATGTGTTTTGTAAATAATGATGCCAAAAGTGGGCCAGCACCAATACCTGAAGAAGGCAAATGGATTCAAGCAAAAGAAATAAAAGATATTTCAGGACTTACTCATGGAGTAGGTTGGTGTGCCCCACAACAAGGAGCATGTAAACTAACACTTAATATAAAAAACGGAATTATAGAAGAAGCATTAGTAGAAACTTTAGGGTGTTCAGGTATGACTCATAGTGCTGCTATGGCAGGAGAAATATTAGTTGGAAAAACTATATTGGAAGCTTTAAATACTGATTTGGTTTGTGACGCTATAAATACTGCTATGAGACAATTATTTTTACAAATAGTATATGGTAGAAGTCAATCAGCTTTTTCAAAAGGTGGTTTAACTATTGGTACTGGTTTAGAAGATTTAGGTAGTACTAAAAGAAGTCAAGTTGGTACAATATATTCTACTAAAGAAAAAGGACCTAGATATTTAGAACTTGCAGAAGGTTATGTATTAGAAATCGGTTTAGATGAAAATGATAGTATTATTGGATATAAATATGTTAACTTAGGGAAAATGATGAAATTCATTAAAGAAGGTATAGAACCAATGGAATCTATAGAAAAAGCAAGTGGAACATATGGTAGATTCAATGAAGCGTTTAAAGTAATAGATCCTAGGGAAGAATAATAGGGAGGCCTAATATGTTTGAAAATTATGAACTAAGAATAGATAAAATAAATAAATTATTAAATAAATATGGTATCAATAATATTGAAGAAGCAAAAGACATTTGTGATAGTTTTGGTATAGATGTTTATAATCTAGTAAAATCAATTCAACCAATATGTTTTGAAGATGTGTGCTATGCATACATAGTAGGTGCTGCAATTGCTCTAAAAGAAAATTGTGAAAGTGCATCAAAAGCAGCTTTATACTTAGGCGAAGCCTTACAAGCATTTTGTATTGAAGGAAGCGTTGCTGATTCAAGACAAATAGGAATTGGACACGGTGAATTAGGTGCTAGACTATTAGATGAAAAAACTGAGTGCTTTGCATTTTTAGCTGGTCATGAATCTTTTGCAGCAGCTGAAGGAGCAATTGGTATTGCAAAAAGTGCTAATAAAGTAAGAACAAAACCATTAAGAGTAATTTTAAATGGTTTAGGCAAAGATGCAGCTCTAATAATAAGCAGAATAAATGGTTTTACTTATGTTGAAACTGATTATGATTATGATTTAGGAAAATTAAATATAATAAATGAAAAAAAATATAGTACTGGTGAAAAAAGTTTGGTAAAATGTTATGGGGCATTTGATACAAGAGAAGGTGTTGCAATAATGCACCATGAAAATGTAGATGTGTCTATAACTGGAAATTCTACTAATCCAACTAGATTTCAACACCCAGTTGCAGGTATTTATAAAAAAGAAAGAATAGAAAAAAATAAACCTTATTTCTCAGTAGCAAGTGGTGGCGGAACAGGTAGAACATTACATCCTGATAATATGGCTGCAGGTCCTAGCAGTTATGGTTTAACTGATACAATGGGAAGAATGCATAGTGATGTACAATTTGCAGGTTCTTCGTCAGTGCCAGCACACGTTGAAATGATGGGATTCGTTGGAATGGGAAATAATCCAATGGTAGGTGCCACAGTTAATATTGCAGTTGCAATAGATGAAAAATTAAAAGAAAAAAGAAGTGCATAACTTCTTTTATGTTGTTTAAGGAGAGGTAATAATGAAAGAAGAATGGAAAAGTTTTAAAGAAGGTAAATGGACTACATCGATAGATGTAGAAAATTTTATAGATATAAACTATAAAGAATATAAAGATGGAGAAGAGTTTTTAGTAGGTACTACAGAAAAGACTCGCAAAGTTTGGGATAAATGTTTAAATCTATTAGATGAAGAATTAGAGCGTCATGTATTAGACATTGATGTTGATAATATGTCTGGAATAAATGAATTTAAACCAGGCTATATCGATAAAGAAAATGAAGTAATATTTGGTCTACAAACTGATGCGCCATTAAAACGTATGGTAAATCCATATGGAGGAATAAGAATGGTATATCAAGAACTAGAAGCATATGGATATACTTTAAATCCTGAAGTTGATAAATATTTTAATAAATATAGAAAAACACATAATCAAGGAGTATTTGATGCTTATACAAAAGATATAAGAACTGCAAGACATGTAGGACTATTAACTGGTCTTCCAGACGCTTATGGAAGAGGAAGAATAATAGGTGACTTTAGACGTGTTGCTCTTTATGGTATAGATTTTCTACAACAACAAAAAATGGAAGAATGGAATACTAAATACGTTGGTGTAATGGACGATAACCTAATTCGTTTAAGAGAAGAATTATCAATGCAATATAGAGCATTAGAAGAAATGAAAAAAATGGCTCTTTCATATGGATTCGATATATCTAAACCGGCTCGTAACTCATTCGAAGCAGTAGAATGGACTTATTTAGCTTACTTAGCAGGTGTTAAAGAAAATAATGGAGCTGCTATGTCATTAGGAAGAGTAGATACATTCTTCGATATATATTTTGAAAGAGATTTAGCGAGTGGTACAATAACTGAAAGTGAAGTACAAGAACTTATAGACCAATTTGTTATTAAATTAAGATTAGTTAGACATTTACGTACACCTGATTATGACGAATTGTTCTCAGGTGATCCAACATGGGTTACATGTTCAATTGGTGGTATGAACGATGATGGAAGATCTTTAGTTAGTAAAACATCATTTAGAATTGTTCATACATTAGAAAATTTAGACACTGCACCAGAACCAAATATGACAATTTTATGGAGTAATAATTTACCTGAAAAATTCAAAAAATATTGTGCTAAAGTTAGTATTACAACTGATGCAATTCAATATGAAAATGATGATGTAATGAGACCTATTTATGGAGATGATTATGCAATTGCATGTTGTGTATCAGCAATGAGATTAGGTAAAGACATGCAATTCTTCGGAGCTCGTTGCAATTTAGCAAAATCGCTTCTATATTCATTAAATGGTGGAGTAGATGAAATAAAAGGTTTAAAAGTAATAGAAGGTATAGAACCTAACACAGATGAAGTATTAAATTATGAAACGGTAAAAGAAAATTATTTTAAAGTATTAAGTAAAGTTGCTGAAATTTATAGTAATGCAATGAATATCATACATTACATGCATGATAAATATGCTTACGAAGCAGGCTTAATGGCTTTACATGATACTGATGTTCATAGATATATGGCTTATGGTATAGCAGGATTTTCGGTTGCAACTGACTCATTATCAGCGATTAAGTATGCACGCGTTTTACCAATTAGAGACGAAAAAGGTATTACAGTAGATTTTGATATTGTTGGTGACTATCCTAAATATGGTAACGATGATGATAGAGTAGATAGTATTGCTCAAGAATTAACTGAATATTTCTTTAATGAATTAAAGAAACATAAATGTTATAAAGATGCTGAACCTACTATGTCAGTACTTACAATTACATCTAATGTAGTGTATGGTTCTAAAACTGGTGCTACTCCAGATGGTAGAAAAAAAGGTGTTGCATTTGCACCAGGGGCTAACCCAATGCATGGTAGAGATGAAAATGGAGCTATAGCATCGTTAAACTCAGTTGCAAAATTAAATTATGAAAAATGTTGTAAAGACGGAGTATCAAATACATTTACAATTATCCCTGATTCTTTAGGAAAAGATGAAGAATCAAGAATTGATAACTTAGTAAGTTTATTAGATGGATATTTCAAAAAGGGGGCACATCATTTAAACGTTAACGTTTTAAATAGAGAAATGTTGATTGATGCTATGAACAATCCGGATAAATATCCATTACTAACTATAAGAGTATCAGGATATAGTGTTAGATTTAATAGATTAACAAGAAAACAACAAGAGGAAGTTATATCAAGAACTTTCCATACAAAACTATGACAGCAAGTATCGCTAGTATAGAAACTTTTGGTACAGTAGACGGCCCAGGGATAAGAACAGTAATATTCTTTAATGGTTGTCGTTTAAGATGCATATATTGTCATAATCCTGAAATGTGGTCTAAACAAGAAGATAATATGACAGTAGATGAATTAGTTTCTAAAATATTAAAAAACAAAGAATATTTTGGTGATACCGGAGGAGTAACCTTCTCCGGTGGAGAACCATTATTACATGCTGATTACATAATTGAAGTATCCAAAGAATTAAAAAAATATAATATTCATATAGCACTTGATACTGCAGGAGTAGGATTAGGAAATTATGAAGAACTATTAAATTATATAGATTTAATTATATTAGATGTAAAACATACAACAGTGAGTGGATTTGAAAAAGTTACACAAGTAAATTCTAATGAACAAGAAAAATTTATAGAAGTGGCAAATAAACTAAATAAATCATTCTGGATTAGACAAGTAATAGTGCCAGGAATAATGGATAATGAAGAATATTTATATTCATTAAAAGGATATATTAAACAATTTAAAAATATAGAGAAAATAGAATTCCTGCCTTATCATAAATTGGGTAGAGAAAAATATTTAAAACTAGGTATATCTTATCCATGTGAAAATATACCAGAAATGGATAAAGATAAATGTGATGAGCTTTATGATAAGTTCATAAAAATGTTATAAAAAGAGTATTGATTGAAATGCTCTTTTTTGATATTATTTATATAGAGTAGTAAGACTACTTAAAAATTCTATTTATGAAAAAATTAATAAATTATATAATCGTCCTTCGTCTCTCGAAAATGAACCGGGGGGGGGTTAATAATTATATAATTTTTTTATATGTAAAAGGAGGAAATAATTCATGAATAGAAGACAAAAAATAATAGTAAGTGTAACAGGAATATTTATTGTTCTATTATTATTAGTTGGATTAACATATGCATACTTTTTAACACAAGTAACTGGTAATACAAATAATAAATCTATTTCAGTTAGTACTGCTAATTTAGCGTTAGTGTATGGAGATGGTAATAATGTAATAACAGCAAATAATATATTACCAGGTACAACATTAGATGAAAAAACATTTACAGTAACAAATCAAGGTAATGCAACAACTGATTATGTAGTAGTAATAGATAATGTAAGTGTAGTGTATGCTGAAACAAGAACTGTAAATGGAGTAACACAAACAAAAGGAGCAGCAACTGAGTTTGAATCAAATGACTTTGTGTATACATTAACATGTACAAATAAAGATGGAAGTAATTGTACAAATCAAATTAGTAGTGAACAAGTATTCCCAATAAAAGGTGGAGTAGTAGTAAGTAACTCAATAGAAGT
>JAZLAK010000014.1:0-1995 GCA_045613165.1 Bacilli bacterium
ATATATATTTTTAATGGTATGAATGTCGATAAAACCTAGAAAACATTGATAATGATTATAAATTTTTGTATAATTATATTTAGAAAGGATTGTTATGAAAAAGATTATTAATAATTTAAAATATACATATAAAAAATATGGTTTCTTAATGAAACAACTTATAACTAGAGATTTTAAAGTAAAATATAAAAGAAGTGTACTAGGAGTTGTATGGAGCTTATTATATCCTATATTAACGATGTCTGTTATGGCACTAGTATTTACTAATGTTTTTAAATTCTCTACTCCAGGAGTAAATTGCCTAGTTTATTTATTAAGTGGGTTAGTAATGTTTAATTATTTTAGCGAAGCATCTAATCTAGCAATGAGTAGTGTAGTTGCCAACTTTAGTTTAATTAATAAAGTGTACATACCTAAGTATATTTTTCCTTTATCAAAATGCTTATTTGTAGGTATTAACTTTTTATTAACTTTAATACCTTTATATGTAATTATTTTCTTAACAGGAACTGGTGTTAATTTTTATCATTTATTATTACCATATGTTTTTATGTGTTTATTATTATTCACAATTGGTATGGGATTTATATTAGCAACTATTGCAGTATTTTTAAGAGATATGTTTTATATATATGGAGTAATCATAACTTTATGGACATATTTAACTCCTATAATGTATGATGTTTCAATTATTCCAGCGAAATTTCAAATATTTATGAAACTTAATCCAATGTATTGGTTCTTAGATTTTGCAAGACAAATAATTTTATATAATCAAATGCCAGGAGTTCGTAATTTTCTATATTGCGCTGTATTTGGTGTAGGTTTCTTGTTAATAGGGATTTATTTCTTTAAAAAGAATCAAGATAAATTTATTTATTATGTATAGGTGATATTATGGACAGAAAAGAAAATATGATAGAAGTAAATAATGTATCAATGAGATTTAACTTAGGTGTTGAGAAAGGTTTCTCAATAAAACAAGCTTTTGTTGATTTATTTGATGCAGAAAAAAGAAAAGAAAAAAAGAAGCAAGAAGAATTTTGGGCTTTAAAAGATGTAACTTTTGAAGTTAATAAAGGTGAAGTAATTGGTTTTATAGGAAGTAACGGTGCAGGTAAATCTACTTTATTAAAAGTTGTTGCTGGAGTTATGAAGCCAACAAAAGGTGAAGTTAAAGCTTATGGGAATATATGCCCTATGATTGAATTAGGAGCAGGTTTTGATCCTCAATTAACAGCAAGAGAAAACATTTATTTAAATGGTGCTGTCATGGGATATTCTAAAGAATTAATTGATAGTAAGTTTGAAGAAATAGTTGAATTTTCAGAATTGAGAAACTTTTTGGATGTTCCAGTTCAAAATTTTTCATCAGGTATGGTTGCTAGGTTAGCGTTTAGTATTGCGACTATAGTAGATCCTGAAATTTTAATAGTAGATGAAATTTTGTCAGTAGGAGATATTGCTTTCCAAGCTAAAAGTGAACAAAAAATGTTAAGTATGATTAATGGCGGAACAACGGTATTATTTGTGTCTCACTCAATAGGGCAAATACAAAAATTGTGTGACAAAATAGTATGGATTGAACATGGAGTTATCCAAAAAATTGGTGGCAAAGAAATTTGTGATGAATATTTAAAATTTATGGAAAATAAATAGGTGATGTAATGTTAAATAAAGTAGTAAAATATTACAAAATATTTGGCTTAAAACAAACTTTTCTAAAATTTTTCAGATATATTGATGACAATATGCATTTTGATAAAAATGGTATATATCAAATCAAAAAAAGTGAAGAAACAAAAATATTAAAAAAAACAAAAGAAATATATATATTTAGTGATTCACAATATAATGAAGAAAAAATAATAACTGATATATCTCAAAAATTTAATGAATTAGGATTTGCAATTAATTATATTTGTACAAATAAGATAACAAACATATCTAAAAATACTCCATTAAGTACATATAAAGAATATAGTGAAATAAATG
>JAZLAK010000015.1:0-5132 GCA_045613165.1 Bacilli bacterium
GATATGTTCCACGCATTTATCCTCGGTATGGGTACCTTCGCGCTCGGTCTTATCAAAGCAGCAGAGATTATCGAGGATGGCAGAATAGATAAATTTATTGAAATAGGGGAATATGATTTTATTATTAAGAACCCTTCATTAATATGTCCTGATACTGAAATTATAATAAAGAGATGTATTTTTAATAAAGATATTAATGAACCTATTTTGAATGAACAAGGAAAACTTATAGGAAATTTAAGAAAAGAGAGTAGTTTTTATATAAGTGATAAAGAATTAAGTGAAAGTGTATTAGAAAATTATGAAGAATTTATACCTAAAGATATTTTAGATGTAGTGGATAGTGATTTAGAATATACTGAAAATGATATCCAAGACCTAAAAAAATATAGAGTAAATAACTTTGTATATGATATAAATGGCTTTATAGTTTCAATTAATAAAGTTAAAAGATTTATGAGTAAAGTATTAAATAGTGATATAAAAGATTTATATACCTTTAATGAATTATTGTATTATGCAATTATATATAGATATCCTAAGTTGGTAACTAGACATAATATTACTAATTTAAGAAATATACTTAATATAAAAACAAAGACTTTAAATTAATTAGTCTTTGTTTTTTTGTTAATTCCTATCATTGAACCAAATATAGTTGTAATGGTAAGTATAATGTAATAAATTAAAGTATTTATATTAAGTGGAAATTTAAATATTAATGATAGAATAACTAATATTAATATTGTTATTACTGATAGAAGTAGACCTTGTAAATAACCTTTTGCTTCGCTTTTTCTACCTAATATTAGTCCAATTATAAACATTAATATGGCTCCTATGATTATAATCATAATTCTATTTGTTTGAAGTTTTAATAAATTAAAAATAGTTAAGAATATTGGTATAGTAACGATAGAAGTTAAAAATATTATTAATGATTTTATATATTTATAAAAAGTATTCATTAGTTAATCACCTAATAAATACTATTCACTTATTTTTAATTTATAACTTCATTAGCACATTTACTATAACTTCTGAGTAATGGACCGGCACCTAGTTTAACTCCCCCAAAATATCTTATAACGACTATTAAATGATTATTTAAATTGTTTCTTTCTAATACATTTAATAGTGGAGTACCACATGTACCGCTAGGTTCTTTATCATCAGTTTTTTTAGCAGTATTATTTATTTTATAAGCGTATGGAAAATGTCTTGCTTTTTTATGTTCTTTTTTTAAATTTTCTAATATTTCATTTACTTCATCTATAGAATTTATTTCATATAGTAAACCATAAAATTTACTTTTTTTGATTTCTAAGTAAGATTTTCCGATTAATTTCATAAAATCACCATAATTAATATATCATAAAATGTTTACAAAATAAAAAAAATATAATAGAATATATTATGTAAGTGATGACGAATGTGGAAAATTCCGAGCTATGAAGATATAAGAGACAAAGTAGGGTGGGACCGCGATTTTTTCGCCCCTATAATTAAGTCTTTTTTTTATTAAAAAAGGAGGTTATTTATGAAAGTATTTATAGCTAGTGCATATAGTACTAGTTTAGATAAGTTTTTGAATTTGGCTAGTGAAGTATCTAATGTTTTTGCTACTAGAAATTTTGATTTAGTATATGGTGCTGCAAATGTATCAATGATGGGGGCTTGCTATAAAGCATTTGTTAAGAATAATAGAAAGATTTATGCTTATACAGTTCCTAAATATGAGAAAGATTTTAAAAAAATTCTTAAAGCGAAATGTTATAGGGTTAAAGATACATTGGTTAGATTCCAAAAAATGTATTTTAGAAGTGATTATATAGTAATATTACCTGGAGGAATAGGGACTTTAGCAGAATTAACATGTGCTATAGAAGAGTATAGAGCATCATTAGGTAATAAAAAAATTATCATTGTTAATTATGAAGGTTTCTATGATGACGTAATTAATTGGATGAAGAAAAATATAGAAACTGAATTTATTTCTGAGACTTTATTTGATTGTTTTTATATAGCAAATAGTGTTGAAGATGTAGAAAAAATAGTTGAAGAAAGTATGGTTAAGGAGAAGTAATTATGAAAATGGATGACGTAGTAAATTATTCAAAACAATATGGTTTTATATTTCAAGGAAGTGAAATATATGGAGGTTTATCAAATACTTGGGATTATGGTCCTATAGGTAAAGAATTAAAAGAAAATATTAGACGTGCATGGTGGAAGAAGTTTATTCAAGAAAACCCTTATAACTATGGGTTGGATGCTGCAATATTAATGAACCCTCAAGTTTGGGTTGCATCAGGACATGTTGCTTCATTTGCAGATCCACTATTAGATTGCAAAAAATGTAAAGCTAGATATAGAGCAGATAAATTAATTGAAGATTTTACGAATGGAAAAGAAACTGGAGATGGATGGGATAATAAAAAATTAGAAGATTTTATCAAAGATAATGAAATCGCTTGTCCTAAATGTGGTAGCCAAGAATTTACTGATATAAGAAAATTCAATCTATTATTTGAAACTCATATTGGAGTTACTGATGATTCTAAGAGTATTTGTTATTTAAGAGGAGAAACAGCTCAAGGTATTTTTACAAACTTCTTAAACGTACAAAGAAGTATGAGAACTAAATTACCATTTGGTATTGGGCAAACTGGTAAGAGTTTTAGAAATGAAATTACACCAGGGAACTTTATTTTCCGTACTCGTGAGTTTGAACAAATGGAATTAGAGTTCTTCTGTAAACCAAATACTGATTTAGAATGGTTTGGATATTATAAAAATTATTGCATGGATTTCTTAAAGAGTTTAGGAATTGATTCTAATAACTTAAGATTTAGAGATCATAAAAAAGAAGAATTATCTTTCTATTCTAAAGCAACAACTGATATAGAATATAATTATCCTATCGGTTGGGGTGAATTATGGGGAATTGCTGATAGAACTGATTACGATTTAGGTGTACATATGGAACATTCTAAACAAGATTTAAGATATTTAGATCCTGAAACAAATGAAAAGTATTTACCATATGTTATTGAGCCAAGTGTAGGGTTAGATAGATTATTCTTAGCAGTATTATGTGATGGATTAAAACGCGAAGAAATTGCTTCAGGAGATGTTAGAGAAGTATTTAAAGTACATCCATATTTAGCACCTGTTAAAGCAACGATTTTACCTTTAATAAAGAAAAAACATAGCGATAAAGCTATGGAAGTATATGCTAAATTATGTAGTGAATTTAATGTTACTTATGATGAAGCGGGAAGTATTGGTAAACGTTATAGAAGATGTGATGCAATAGGAACTCCATTTGCAATTACTATAGATGATGAATCGTTAGAAAATAATACTGTAACAATTAGAGATAGAGATACAATGAATCAAGAAACTATAAAAATAGAAGAATTAGTAAATTATATTAATGAAAGAATTAAATACTAATTCTTTTTTAGTTTGAATTTGTTTATGATATAATACTTGTAATGTTAAAGATTCAGTTCTTAATAATAAATAATTTATACAAAGCAGGGGGTTTTTATGGCTGAAGCGATTATAAAAAAATTTATTAAAAGTATGGAATATTTAGAAAATGAACATGTTTTAGGAGTATTCTTTTATGGTAGTTTTTTAACTGGATATAATAATAAGAAAAGTGATATAGATTTACATGTTATATTTGATGATGAAGATGCTAAACATTTGATAAGAGGGACAAAATATATTGATGGTATACGTATTGAGTATTTTGAAAAGCCTATTAGTGATTTATATTTATCAGTAGATAATGATTATTTGAATCAAAATAATGCATTGTTATCTATAATAGGTACTTCAAAAATTATATTTGATAAGACAGGAGAATTAAAAAAATTACAAAAATATACTTTAAATAAATTTTCAAAACCTTTACCTCCTCTCGAAAAAGAAGATGCTAGAGAATATGTATCTATACTTAATAATAGAATGGAAAAATTAAATAAAGCATTTGAAGATGATAGTCCTTATTTTTTTCATTTATATCATTTAACTCTTGAAAAGATTCGTAAATTTTATCATAGATTAAATGGTTTGCCTGAAGTACAAACCTCTAAAGTTTTTAGAGTTTATACTGATGAAAATTATAGAAAATCTTTTTATAAAGAAAATATTCCCGAACAGGAATTCATTGATTTATATTTAGATGCTATTACTGACACCTCTTTAGATAAAACAAACATGGTAAATAAAGCTAATCAATTATATACTTATGCTAGAAGAAATGTAGCATTAGAAGATGAAGAATATAGAATATTAATTAAATCTAGAAATAAATAAGTAAAAACTACCTTTAAAGGTAGTTATTTTTTTGATATTCCATAACTAGATGTTTTTTTATCTATAAATAAATCGTTTTTTATAGGATAGTAAGATAATAGAGTAAATATTACATAAGTTATTATTACAAATAGAATTGTTAGTTTTTCTAATTTAAAATCTTTAACGAATGTTAATTTGTACGAAATATATTCTGCGAGTATTATGCTAATTAGCATTACTGATATTGCTAATGCCATACTTTCTCCAATAATAGAATATAGAGGTAAGAAAATTATTAAATATATAGGTATAGATAATAATGCTCCTACGAAATTTGAAAAACATATATTTTTTATTTCTTCTTTTTTAATTATTAAATATATTTTTTGTATAATACCAGTAATAATTATACTACCAAATAATATTTTCATATGTTCCCAAATACTTTCATTTACAGGGCTAAATATACTAGTAAAGAAAGATGGAAATTTATCATATAAAAAGTGTAGAGGAAAGCATAAACCAAATGCAATAAAAACACTTATAATTTTTTGTTTTTTTAAACTCATAATAATCACCTATAATTAATATGTAACAAAAAAATTAAATAATACAAAAAAAGTATTAGAAATCTAATACTTTATTCATTTACTAATATCATATATTTTGTATTTTCTATTTTTTCAAAACCACAATTTTTATATAAGTTTATTAATTTATTAAGTTTATCTTCGTATTTATAATACTCAGGTGTAGAACTTTCTTCTATAAAATAATCTAATTCAGCTTTAATTATTATATTACCTATAATTTTTTTG
>JAZLAK010000016.1:0-20177 GCA_045613165.1 Bacilli bacterium
ATTAACTTTTCTTGATAAAAATTTATACATATAAAACTTTTTAAAATAATATTTAAAACCATGATATTTATTAAAATATAATAAAGTATCGTAATAACCCATATAATAATTATTTTTTATATCATTATTGTCAAACATTAATATAGGTCCTGTATCTTTAGTTGGAGTTAACTCTATTATTTTTTCTTTAGATATATTACTTTTTTTAGTTGGTCCTATACCATTTATTCTTATTGCAATTACTTCTTCACAGCCATTTTTTTCAAGTAAAGATATTGGTAAATTATTAGTAAAACCTCCATCTAGATAAAAAGAATCATCTATTATTTTATTCATTTTAAAACCTGGTAAATATGAACTAGCCATTATATAATCAGTTAATTTTCCTTTTTCTATTTCTTTTATAGTTAGTTCTAAAGGTTTTAAATCTTTTAATCTTACAGTTACTAAACCATAATTTGTTTTACTTTTTCTTACCTTTTCTTCATCTATATATTTATTTATCATTTCTTTATAATTAGAAACATCTAAACCTTTGTTTTGAAATATTTTTTTTACCTCTTTAAGTGTTGTTTCAATATTTTCTTTAGTTATATCAAAATTTTTATATGCTTTTACCAAAAAATCACTAATTCCAACTATTTCACTATTTGCATTCAGCCATAATTTTTTGGCAAGTTCTATATCACCTTGTACAATAAGAGCAGCATTTAATGAGCCTATAGATGTTCCAGCAACCATATCAAATTTATAACCTAATTCTTTTAAAGCAACATAAGCACCTATTTCATAGGACCCTTTTGCACCGCCACCTTCTAATGCTAAACCTTTCATATTATTCCTCATAATCTAATTTATTATTAACAAAATCTTTATCCATTAATAATTCATGCATAAATTCTTCTTGATTTTCTACACTTAATTCTTCTATTCTATCTACTCTACATTTATTAGATATTATTATAGAATTTACTTTTTCTACACATTCATCTAAATTATCATTTACAACTACATAGTTATATTTATTAATTTCATTTATTTCATTATATGCTGTTTTAAATCTATTAATTATTTGACTCTTTGTTTCTGTTTTTCTACTTAATATTCTTTTTTTAATTTCTTTCATTGATGGAGCAAGTATAAATATAAGTAATGTTTCAGGATATTTTTCTTTTATTATTTGTGCTCCTTGAACATCAATTACTAAAATTACATCTTTACCTTCATTTAATAAATTCAATACTTCTTTCTTAGGTGTACCATAATATTCATCATATTGTACTTTAGCAAATTCTAAAAATTCTTCATTTTCTATCTTAGTTTCAAATTCTTCTTTTGTTACAAAGTAATATGATTTACCATTTTCTTCTCCTGGTCTAATTGGTCTAGAAGTATAAGATGTTGATTTACAAACATTTTTATTTATTTCTATAAGTTTTTTAACAACTGTATCTTTTCCTGCGCAAGTAGTTCCAGAAATTATAATAAGTTCACCAGCACTCTTAGATTTAATCATTTTATTCCTCCGTTGTTAATATTAATTTTGGTGTTTCTTCTATTCTTTTTTGTGGTTGTAAATTATTATATGTATGAATTTTTGATAATATTTCAAATATATCATCTTTAGATAATTCATATATATTAATACTAGAATTATCTAATTCACTTAAATCTAAACCTATATCAATTAATCTTTTATTATTTATTTTTTCAAAACCTTTATAATTCGTTAATAAAAAACTATAAGTCCTTAAAATTGATTTTATTTCAGTATTTTTATCCGCTATTTGTTTTAATATTTGTGAATATAAATATGTTATATCTTCCTCTTTATATTCATCTATTGTTAATCCTAGTATATCTTTATATTCTTTATAATTTTGTTTTATGAATAAACCGAGTGTTCTACATAGAGATTTTAAATATTCTTTTATTTTTTTATCAATATTTTTTAACATTTCTTCTCTTTTGTTAGGAAGTATAAAAGGTTCTCTTTTTATTCTTTTTTTATTCTCATAATTACTTATAATTGCATCTATTAAAGAATCACTACCTAATCCTCTAAGTTCATTTAAAGTATCTATTGATAAATATTTATTATGTTCCACTGCTGAAGATAGTAATTCATAAGTATATGGTGAAAAGTTCTTTAATATTGAGTAAAATTCTTCTAATTTAATTTTAAAATTATCATATTTATTTGATAGTAATTCTATTATTTTTTCTAACGTTTCACTACTATTTATTTTTGTATAATCTATATCATTTATTTGTAGTTCCTGTCTATAATCATTTGTAAGTTCAGTGAACTCTACACCATTATCACAAGCTTCTTCTATAGATTTATTTGTTTGTCTTATTATTAATAAAATATCATTAATTTGTTTCATATCTAAATTTTCCAAAAATGCGTATTTTGTTTTTAATTTTGTATATTCTTCTAGTTTTTTAACAAAGTTATTACCTTTCAAGCTTAAAATTTCTTTATATTCTAAATTTAATAATTCTAATTCATTTAAAATATTTGTATATTCTTCACTATTAATATCACTTTCAATTAATTCAGTTTGTTTTGTTTTTATTTTTTCTCTTAATTCTTTTTTTATTTCGTCAAAACTTTTCATAAAACTACTCCTAACTATCTTCTATCTTGTTTAGATTATATCATAAAAAAATAACTACATAAATAGTTATTTATTATTGTAGTCATCTAAAAAGTTATATGTTTTTTCATCACTATGATAACCTAATATAGCATCTAAATTTATATTAGACATTGATTTAAAAATATTATAATCTATATCTTTATTATTTTTTCTTAGGGTTTTTACTAACTCTTTTATTTCATTTCTTTTACCTAGTTCAGTCGCTTTATTTGTGAATGAACAAGCACAATTGAGAAATTTTAAATCATTATATTTTGTCCACGATAGGATATCCATTTCTTTTATTAGATACATTGGTCTTATAAGTTCTAAACCTTCAAAGTTATCACTATGTAATTTTGGCATCATTGTTTTTATTTCACTAGCATAAAACATATTTAATAATGATGTTTCTATTACATCGTCAAAGTGATGTCCTAAAGCAATTTTATTACAACCTAGTTCTTGAGCTTTACTATATAGATACCCTCTTCTCATTCTTGCGCACATATAACAAGGATGTTCTGGATTTAGTTTGTTGGCAACTTCAAAAATATCAGTTTCAAACAATTCAATTGGAATATTTAAAAGTTTGGCATTATCAACAATTTTATCTATATTCTCTTTTGAATAACCTGGATTCATAACTACAAACTTACATTCAAATTTTAATTTACCGTGTTTTAATATTTCTTGCATAAGTTTTGCTAAAAGAAATGAATCTTTTCCACCACTTATGCAAACCATAATTTTGTCATTTTCTTGTATTAGTTCATAATCATTTACTGCTTTAACAAATTTAGCCCATATTTCTTTTCTAAATTTTTTTATTATACTTCTTTCTACATCTTTATAAAACATACTATCACCTTAAAAATTAAACATTATCCATTCAGGTTTAAATATTAATAATACCCCCATAAGAATCATTAATATTCCACCGATTAGATTTACAAACTTATTATATTTTGTACTAATTCCTTTAGTTTGTAAAGTAAAAAATGCAATTAGGAAGATAATTAAATCATCTAAAATATAAAATAGTATATAAATTAATAAATAAATTATTTTTGTAAATCCTGTTACTCCATTTATTGATAATAATTCTAAGAATATTGTTGGAAATCCTAGAGAACACGCTAATTCTACTATATTTACACTTACTGCTAAAATAATTGTTCCCAGAATTGCTAAAATAGTACTCTTTTTAGATAAGATTTCGTTTATTTTTTTTATTATACCTTTTCTTTTATCTTTATCTACTACATGGCATCCTGTTTCTTTTCTTGTCTTTATATAAGTATATAAATTATATATACCTAATATTATTGCGATGATTGCTATTATGTTTCTTATAGCGGTTACCATCGTTAAGTCTAATATAAAACTTATGCCAAGCATTGACAAAAAGTATATAAATGCTCCTGTCAAAATAAATGTAAATCCAATTGTAAACATTTTCTTTCTATCTTTTATGCTTAATGTCATATTTATAAGTAATAATAGTATCCACATAGCACAAGGGTTAAAACCATCTATAAAACCTAGTATAATTGCTATCACACTTAATGATGCATCTTTCGCTTTTATCTCACCTAATAAAGGAATTTTATATTCTTTTTCTATTTCATCGTCAGTTAGATAATTATCTATGATACTTTCTATACTTGTTTTTGTTGCATCACTAAAACCTATAATATATTCTTCACCAATTACTGTAAATGGAACATATGGTTCATTTACATCTAATGCTGCTTTGGTAGCATTCATCATTTTGCTATTATTTTCATTTTTGGTTACTTCATAAGTGTAAACATTTATTTCATTTTTATATTCTTTTTTTAGTTTGGTTTCGATATATTTCATTTCTTCATGACAATGAGGACAAACTTCGCTATAAAATAAATATAAGTTAATTTTATCTTTATCAATTTTTTCACCAACTATGTTTGCGACTATATCGTTGTAATCTTTAGATAGTGCTAAAGTATTAATCGGTATAAGTAAAAATAAAGATATTAATATGATTATAAATTTTTTCAAATTATATCACTCACTTCTTCTAGTATTTCTTTTTTAGTTTTTTCTCCTATTATTCTTTTTATTTCTTTATTATCTTTTTCAAATATTACTACAGGTAATATATCACCAACATTGTATTGTTCTACTATATCTTCATCTAAATCATAATCAAGACTTATATATTCATGATTTGGATAATCATTTTCTATCTCAGCCCAAATACTTTTTGATATTAGGCAACCCGGACACCACATTGCATTAATTTTAATTATTTTCATTATTAATCTCCTCATCATATATTTCTTTAAATATTTTTAAAAATGTTTCTAATTCTTTCATAGTTGTTAAATGACTTAAACTTATTCTTATAGAGTTACTAGCTAATTCCAAATCATTTGTTATTGCATATACCGATTTAGATGGTGCGTTTCCTAAAGAACATGCTGATGTTGTTGATAAATATATTTCTTTTTCTTCTAACTTTTTAACAACTTTTTTAGCATCCATATTTTTTAAACTTATATTTATAGTATTTGGTATAGAGTTTTTTGGGCTATTTATAAAAACATGTGAAAATATACTTAGTTCTTCTCTTAAAAATTTGTTTAAGCTATCAATATATTCATATCTTTCATTTAGCTTATTCAAAGCGATTTCCAAAGATTTATCTAATGCTATAACATTTGCCGGAATTGGAGTCCCACTTCTATAAATAGTTGTTGATTTACCACCGTGGATTAATGGAGTTATTTTTTTGTCATTTAAATTTAATAAAACTCCAAATCCATTTAATCCAAAGAATTTATGTGGTGCAAAAGTTACAAAGTCAACGTCACTAAAATCTACATTTATCTTTCCTATTGCTTGTGTTGCATCTGTATGAAATGAACAGTTTGGATATTCTTTTAGAATATTTGCAATTTTCTTTATTGGTTGTACTATTCCTAATTCACTATCTACATAGCAGATACTGACTAATATTGTGTCGTCGCGTATTGTATTTTTTAATTCATTTAAATTTACTTGTCCTTTTTCATCTAGCGATAATACACTTATTTCATATCCTAGAGAAGTTAAAAAGTTACATGGCGCTATTATACTTGAATGTTCTACTGGAGATATTATAATGTGTTTACCTTTTACTTTATTTCTTTCGGCCACTCCTTTTATAACTAAGTTATTTGATTCACTCGAACCACTAGTATAAATAATACTGTCTTTACTACAATTAAAATATTTAGCAATATTAGTTGATGATTTATCAATTGCATCACTTGATAATTTTCCCAAAGGATGTGAACTATTAGGATTTGCAGTATATTTAATAGTAGAGTCTACAAAAGTTTTTAATACTTCTTTTTCTACCGGAGTATTCGCAGCATAATCTAAGTAAATCATATTATACCTCCTAAACTATAATTAATTATATCATATAAATTGTTATTTTTTATGAAACATATAATTTTTATTATAATTTCTATTTAATTTGGAGGGTACATAAATAAGTATAAATTCATATAATACAATTGTAAAAGGAGATTTTATGAAAAAAATTATATGTGTTGTTATTATTTTTGTAATAGTACTAGCTAGTTCATTATTCTTTATTTTTAGAAAAGATAAAAATAATGGTTTAGCAAAAGTTACTGTTGCTGAAGTTACTCATTCTGCTTTCTATGCACCGTGGTATGTTGCTATAGAAAATGGATATTTTGAAAAAAATGGAATTGAAGTAGATGTTGTTTTAACAAGTGGCGCTAATAATGTTGTTGCTGCAGTACTTTCTAATGATGTTAATATTGGTTTATGCGGGCCTGAGGCTACTATATATATTTATGAAGAAGGTGAAAAAGATTATATTCAAACTTTCTCTGGTTTAACTAAAAGAGATGGTCAATTTATAGTTTCTAGAACTAAGAATGAAAATTTTAACATTAATAATTTAAAAGGAAAAGAAGTTTTAGCAGGTAGAATTGGCGGCATGCCTGAATTAAATTTTGAAAATGCTTTAAGAAATAGTGATGTAAAAATAAAAGATGTTAATATAAATACTGCTGTTGACTTTGCTTCTCTATCTGGAGCATTTATAGGTGGTACTGGAGATTATGTAAATCTTTTTGAACCTAATGCTACTCAATTAGAAAAATTAGGATACGGTTACGTTGTAGCAAGTATTGGTGAATTATCTGGAGAAATGCCTTATACAGCATTCAATGCTAGAAAAAGTTATATAAATAAAAATGAGGATATTATTAAAAACTTTGCTAAGTCTATTAATGAAGGTTTACAATTTGTAGAAAAAAATGATGCTGAAACAATTGCAAACGTTATAATAGAACAATTTCCTGATACAGCAATAAATGATTTAATTAAAATAGTTGATAGATATAAAAAAGCAGATTCTTGGCTTTCTACACCTTATATTAGTAAAGAAAGTTTTGAAAATTTAGAAAATATTATGATTAAATCTAATCAATTAGAAGATTATGTTAGTTACGAAGATTTAATCATTAATTATTATGAATAATTTATTAGAAATTAATGATTTAGCTAAAATTTATTATACTAAGTTAGGTTGTGTAGAAGCCTTAAAAGATATAAATCTAAAAGTTCATGATGGAGAAATATTAGGTATCGTCGGAAATAGTGGTTGTGGTAAAAGTACTTTACTTTCTATATTATCTAAATTAGATAAAGAAACAAGCGGAAATATTAAATGTTCTAAAGATGATTATATAGTTGGTTATATGATGCAAAACGATGCTCTATTTCCTTGGCTAAATATATTAGATAATGCAACTTTAGGATTAAAAATTAAAAATATTAAAACAAAAGAAAATGTTGAATATACAAAAAAGTTATTAGAAACTTATGGTTTAAAAGATTTTATGTATAAATATCCTAGTAGTTTATCTGGTGGCATGAAGCAACGTGTTGCATTAATTAGAACGCTTGCAATAAAACCTGATATCTTATTACTTGATGAACCTTTTTCTAGATTAGATTTAATAAACAGATTAAGTATTAGTGATGATGTTTATAGAATTATAAAAAAAGAAAAAAAGACAACTATTATAATAAGCCATGACATTGCAGAATGCGTATCTTTATGTGATAGAGTTGCAATTATGTCTAAAAGACCTGGTACTATAAAAAATATTTATGATATAAATTTATTAAATAGAGATTTACCTTCTATAAATAGAACTGATGATAAGTTTTACTATTATTATGATATTTTATGGAAGGAGATCGATAAAGAATGAATAATTATATAAAAAAAGAAAAAAGAAATAATATACTTGTTAAAGTTATTCAAATATCTATTGGAATAATATTTTTAATAAGTTGGGAATTATTAAGTAGATTTAATATTATTAATAGCTTTATATTTTCTAGTCCTACTAAGATAGTTATGACTATTATTGATTTATATAAAAATAATGATTTATTTAATAATATATGGGTTACTTTATATGAATTATTTATCTCTTTTGGAATTGGTAGTTCTTTAGGCTTTGTTATTGCTCTACTCTTTTATAGATTTTCTATATTAAAAAGGATATTCGATCCATATTTAACGCTTTTGAATAGTTTACCAAAAGTAGCTTTAGGACCTTTATTAATTATTTGGATTGGTGCTAATACTAATTCTATTATAGTAATGGCACTTTTGATAAATTTAATTGTTTCTATAGTTGGATTTTATAATGGTTTTATAAATACAGATGACTACAAGTTAAGATTAATAAAATCTTTTGGTGCTAATGAAAGACAGATTATTTTTAATCTTGTTATACCTAGTAGTATAGAAACAATATTTTCTACTTTAAAATTAAATATTAGTATGAGTTTAATTGGTGTTATTATGGGTGAATTTTTAAGTAGTAAAGCTGGTATTGGATATTTGATACTTTATGGCACTCAAGTGTTTAATTTGAATTTAGTAATGTGTGGTATATTTTTATTATTGATATTATCTTATTTGTTGTATTTAGTTATAAGTATATTGGAAAATAAAATTGTTAATAAAAACTAATAAAGATTATTTTCTCTATTAGTTTTTTTATTTATTAAGCTTTTTGATTTTGATATAATTTAATTGGTGGTTTTATGAATATTAAAGATAATATGTTGAGATATGAAAATAATTTAAGTGAATACGCTTCTAAAGATAAAGATGCTGTAAGAATATATTCTAACCAAGATGATATTAGGCCAAACTATTATAGAGATATTGATAGAATTATACATAGTTTATCTTATACTAGATATGGCGATAAAACCCAAGTATTCTCTAATAATGACAATGATCATATTTCAAAAAGAATAATTCATGTTCAATTAGTGAGTAAAATTGCTCGTACTATTGGAAGAGCATTAAAATTAAATGAAGATTTGATAGAAGCGATTGCTTTGGGGCATGATTTAGGACACGTACCTTTTGGTCATGTCGGAGAAAGTATTTTAAATAAGATTTCTTTAGAAAATAATGAAGGTATATTTATGCACAATATTCAAAGTGTTAGAAATTTAATGAATATTGAAAACAATGGAAATGGTAGAAACTTAACTATTCAAGTATTAGATGGAATAATTTGTCATAATGGTGAAAGATTGTTAGAAAAATATGAATATAATGATAAAAAAAGTAAAGAAGAATTTTTAAAAGATGTGGAAAACTCGTGGAAAGATAAAAAGTATGCTAATAATTTAATTCCTATGACTTTAGAAGCTTGTGTAGTAAGAGTTAGTGATATTATTGGATATATAGGTAGAGATTTAGATGATGCTATTGAAGTTAATAAAGTTTCAAAAGATATTATTCCTGAAAATGTTAAAAATGTATTAGGAACTAATAATAGAGAAATTGTTAATACTTTAATTATGGATATTATTAATAATTCTTATGATAAAAATTATATTGCTCTATCTAGTAATATTTTTAATGCTTTAAATGAATTAATTAAATTTAATTATGAAAATATATATTTTAAAGCGAATACTAAAGAACAAATCGAAGAGTATGAGTTTATGTTTAGAGTTGTATTTAATAAATGTTTATATATTTTAGAAAATAATTTAAATAATTATAATATTTATAAATTTTATTTAGATAAAATGAATGATACATATAAAAATAATACTAGTAAAATTAGAATTGTATTAGATTATATTGCTGGTATGACGGATAGTTATTTTATAAATGAATTTAATATATTAAAAAAGATTTAGAAAATTCTAAATCTTTTATTTTGCAACTTCTTCTGCTCTAGTTTCTCTAACTACAGTTATTTTTATTGTACCAGGATATTGCATTTCAGCCTCTATTTTATTTTTAATATCTCTAGCAACTTTAAAGCTTGTTAAGTCATCAACTTCATCAGGCTTAACTATAACTCTAACTTCTCTACCTGCTTGCATTGCATAAGTTTTTTCTACACCATTGAAACTATTTCCAATTTCTTCTAATTGTTCTAATCTCTTAATATAATTTTCCATAGAATCATTTCTAGCTCCAGGACGAGCAGCTGATAAAGTATCTGCTATTTGAGTTATAACAGCTATAACACTTTTAGCTTCTGTATCACCATGATGAGACGCTATTGCATTAATTACAACTTTATCTTCTTTATATTTTTTAGCAATATCTACACCAATATCAACATGACTACCTTCTATTTCATAATCTATAGATTTACCAATATCATGTAGTAAACCAGCGCGTTTTGCTAAATTTATATTTTCACCTAATTCAGCAGCAATCAAGCCAGATAAATGTGCAACTTCTTTAGAATGTTGTAATGCATTTTGTCCATAACTTGTTCTAAAGTTTAGTTTGCCTATTAATTGAACTAATTCAGGATCAAATTTTGTTAATCCTAATTCAATAATCGCATCGTTACCTAATTCAACGACTCTTGCATTCATATCATTACAAACTTTATCATATATTTCTTCAATTCTAGTAGGATGTATACGTCCATCTTTAATTAAAGTTTCTATTGTAACTTTTGCAATTTCTCTTCTAAATGGATCGAATGAAGATATTACTATTGCTTCTGGTGTGTCATCGATAATTAAATCAACTCCAGTTACTGCTTCAATAGTTCTTATATTTCTTCCTTCTCTACCAATTAGTCTACCTTTCATATCATCATTAGGTAGTTGAATTGTAGTAACAGTTTGGATATTTGTAACATCATTACTGTATCTTTGCATGCTGTTTACTAATAAGTTTTTAGCTTTTTTATCAACTTCTAATTTTGCTTCTGCTTCTTTTTCTTTAATTAAAAGAGCAATTTCTTTTGACATATCTGCTTCTACTCTATCAAGTATCATTTGATGAGCTTGTTCTTTAGAAAACTTCGCAATGCTTTCTAATACTCCCATTTCTTGTTTTAAAAGTTCATCCATCTTTAACTCTTTTTCTTGGATTTGTTTTTGTAAAGCATTTAAATTATTATCTTTTTGTTCTAAAAGATTATCTCTATTTTGTAACATTTCTTCTCTTTTATCCAGAGATTTTTCTCTTGTTAGTAATCTTTCTTCACTAGCAAGTAATTCTTGTTTTTTTTCTTTAATTTCTTTATCGGTTTCAGTTTTTAATTTATAACTTTCTTCTTTTAATTCTAAAATAGTATCTCTTTTATGTTTTTCTGCTTCTTTTTTAGCATCAGCCAATAATTTTTCTGCTTTTTTACCTGCACCAGCACCAGTTAAAATTACTACTACATATATGCCTGCTGCACCCACAAGTAAACCAATTATAAGAGTTATTATGGAAGTTGTTGTTATTACCATAATTTCCTCCATCTATTTTTTATAAATAATTTATAATCTAATAAATAACTTACATATTTATTATAAAATTAATTTAATTATTTTGCAAGGTATTTAAAAAAAGCTATTTTATTTAGCTTCTTTTGTTGTTTTTTTACTTTCTTCTTTAATTAATTCATAATGAACTCTAATTTTTTTATCAATTTCGTTCATAACATCAGGATTATTTTCTAAATAAAGTTTTGCATTTTCTCTTCCTTGACCAATTTTTTCTCCGTTATAAGAATACCATGCACCACTTTTATCTACTACATCTATCATACTACCAATATCGATAATTTCCCCTGATTTTGATACTCCTTTTCCATACATTATATCTACTGATGCTGTTTTAAATGGTGGAGCAACCTTATTTTTTACAACTTTAATATTAGTTTTATTGCCAATAATATTTTCACCCATTTTAATTTGTTCTCCACGTCTTATATCTAATCTAATTGTAGAATAGAATTTTAAAGCTCTTCCTCCTGGTGTAGTTTCTGGGTTACCAAACAATACTCCTACTTTTTCCCTTAATTGATTTATAAAAATTGCTGTAGTTTTTGTTTTATTAATTGTTCCGCTTAATTTTCTTAGAGCTTGAGACATTAATCTAGCTTGTAAACCAACATGAGAATCTCCCATTTCGCCTTCGATTTCAGCTTGAGGTACTAACGCTGCAACTGAATCTATTACAACAATGTTTACGGCTTCACTTCTAACTAAAGCTTCACATATTTCTAATGCTTGTTCTCCTGTATCAGGTTGTGATAATAAAAGTTCATCAATATTAACTCCTAGTTGTCTTGCATATATTGGGTCTAAAGCATGTTCCGCATCTATAAATGCTGCTCTTCCTCCTGTTTTTTGTACTTCTGCTACTGCTTGTAATGCTATTGTAGTTTTACCACTACTTTCAGGTCCATAAATTTCTATGATTCTTCCTTTTGGAAATCCTCCTACTCCTAATGCTATATCTAAACCTAATGAACCACTTGAAGTTGTTTCAATTTCCATATGTTCATTTCCGCCTAATTTCATTATAGAACCTTTTCCAAATTGTTTTTCAATATCTGCTAAAACTTGTTCTAAAGCTTTATCTTTATCTGTAGTATCTTTAATAGTTTTCATATATCCTCCCTATTTCCTTACAAAATAATTGTAGCAAGTAAAAAAATATTTGTCAACACTTTTATCGAACAAATGTATTACAAAATTTAATTTTTGTAAAAAAAATAAAAAACATTATCTTAATCCGTTTTTTTTGATAATGTTTTTATTTTTGTTTCTTCTATAAAGTTATCTATTATTTTACTAATTTTTTTATCTTTTAAAATACTATATTCTTTTCCGGAGATTGTTACTTTTGTTTGTAATAATCTACCAAAATTAATATATACATTTTTTAACATTTCCAATGCTATATCAATATTAGTCTTTGAATCAATATAATCTATAATACTTTTCATAAATAATTCTAATAAAAATTTTCCACAAAATTCTAAACAATTTAAACACTGTCTTCTTTGTACCTCAAACCAAAATATTTTATCTTTATGTTTAGATAAATAATCTAATTCTTTATAAAAAGTTAGAATCTCTTCTTCTGATTTATATTTACCCATCATTTTTGTTAAAGTATATAAATCCGCTCTAAAATATAAAATTTCCATTAATTCTTTACCAAATATAGTTTCTAATATACTTGCTATTTTTCTTTCTAATTCATAAGATTCTTTATTAGAATTTTTATTAAAATATCTTTTATCTAATAATGCTGTATATCCTTCATTTAATCCGTTACCTATACTATAAGTTTTTTTATTCTTAAAAAACACTTGTTTAAAACCAGTATATAATACATTATTATATGCAAAGGAAGATGCTGCATGTAATAATTCATGATATATCGATTTGCTCTTGTCCCCTTTTATTAATGTTATCAATCTATTAAGTATCGAATACTCTCCAACAACATTTTTATTACTTTTTCTAATATATTTTTCTTTTTCTTCTATTTCTAATTCTTTAAAATTATATAAAAATACATTTAAAGAAACATGAGGTAATTTGTAGTTTATTGTCTTTATAAATTTTTTTAGTGCTTTTCTATATTTTATTTTAAATTCAGTTATATCTCTTTTTTCAGTTTTTTCTACATATGGGGATGAGCAAATTTTAATATTCTTTTTACTAGTTTCTTTACAAAATTTATACTTACTTATTCCATTTCCAAATATTATTAATCCCAAATCGGCAAAAGTTAAAGCACTAGCTAAGGTAACAATTGTTTGTAATTCCGGTTCAATAATATTCTTGTTGCTATCAAATTCCACACTATCCCCCTTTTCAAGAAATGTTATTATAACATGAAATAAAAAAAAGACAAAATTATTTGTCTTCTAAAAAATATTTTTTATTTACTATAAAATATTGAATTCCAGAATATATTGATAATATAGTTGCTATTACTAATAAAATATAGTCTAATCTAAATCCTACTAATTCAAATGGTAAGTTAGAGAAGAATACTAGTGATAAACCAACCATCATGCAGATAGTTTTTATTTTACCCCAAATACTAGCTCCAACAGCTTTTCCTTTAGAACCTGCAACCATTTTTATTGAATCAACGATTGTATCTCTTGTAATAATTACAACTGGTATTACTAAAGGTATATTTCCATTATAAGCTAAGATAATTAATACACCATTAACCAATACTTTATCTGCAATTGCATCCATAACTTTACCAAAGTCAGTTACTATATTATTTTTTCTAGCAATATTACCGTCTAAAAAATCTGTAAATGATGCAATTATAAATAATATTCCAGCTATTATATAATTTAAACTTAAAGTTACATTTGCTCCTATTTTATATATTGGAACGTTTAATCCTACTGCTCCATAAGGGAACATTAATAGTATAAGTACCATTGCTGCTAACGCTAATCTACACATTGTTATTTTGTTTGGTAAATTCATAAAAAACTCTCCTATCTAAATATTAAAAACTCAGTTGTATTCATTATTGTTATTTGTCTAATACTCCATATAAGTGCAATAATCATAATTATTATTGCTATTACTAACGCTACTATATAAGGTGTAGTTTTTATTTTAGGAATTGCTTTTGTATAAGGAGATGCAACTCTTGTATCTTTTTCTTCTTCTATTGCATTTTCTTTTACCGCTTCCTCTATTTTATCCATAGGTATTTTACTTGTTCTTTCAAACATATCTCCATTAAATACATCAATTACTTCATCTGGATCTAAACCTATATATTTAGCATATTTTCTTATATATTCTTTTAATTCAAATACATCTTTAAATGCCCCCATATTACCATCTTCTATTTGTTCTAGTAATATGACAGGAATATCTAAATCTGTACTAACTTCTTCTAAAGTTACCCCTGATACTTCTCTAGAATTCTTTAAAGTATCACCAACTTCGATCAAAGTTCTCACTCCTTTTAATTAAAAAAAATTAAAATCTAATAAGCCATGTTCTGTACCTATTACTAGGTGGCAAACATTTATCTACAGAATATTCTGTCCTTTACTCCATTAAAAATTCTTTTGTAAAGACTCCCCTACCATATTTTGGGTTTCTCGCTCGCGGGGTTTACCACGTTCCACTACATTCGTTTCCAAATGTACTCGTCTCTTTGGCACTTTTATATCTAATTTAACCATTTAAGGTTATTTCGAAGCCGTTAGTATAAACTACCTAGAGTTATTTGTTCCTCTAGCACGAACACTACTACCATTTCAGGATAGTGCGAGCATGGACTTTCCTCTACATATAAAATATATGCAGCGTTTGCCTAGATTTTAATTATCTTTTCCATAAACTATTTTTTCAAGATTGCTTAATCTTCTAAGAAGGTCAACATTATTAGAAGTCACGCCTGAAGTTGAACTTGCAGTTTCTATGTTATCTCTAAGTTTTCTATATTCATTTTTTAATTTGTTATAGTCTTCAGTTAAAATTCTATTTTCTTTTTCTAATTTTTTTATGATATTCATAAATTCAGTATAATCTCTTATAATCATATCAAGAAATTTATCTACTTCTTGAGGTCTATAACCTCTTGCATCAATTTTAAATTCTTTATCTAAAATATCTTGTGTAGTTAAATAAAACTTTTCATTATACATAGAATATCACCCTTCTTATAACAATATTTTATAATTATTGTTGTTTATTGTCAAGATTGATTAAGAACTCTAAGAAATAGAAAAAAAAGTATATTTTTATACTTTTTAATGTTCAATATCTCCACTAACTTTTGTTCTCTTTTTTTTAGGAATTAATTTTTTTACTAATGGATGGCTCATATTTAATACATCATCTTCATATATTAAACCTTCTTCAACTAAGTCTTGTTGTTCTAAATAAGATGTAGTTCTTGTCATTGTTTTAATACCATTAACATTTATATATTCAGTTACTTGTCTTAATATTTTGAATTTATCCATTGGAGTCATAACAAAATATTTAACTACTTTTCTTTTTTTAGTTTTTGTTCCATCTAATCTCGTTGTAGTTGTTTTTGTATCTTCAACAATTTTTTCTTTAGCTTTTTGCAAGTCTTCTTTAGTAATCTCATAATCTTCACCTAAATTATGTTTTGCAAAATTATCTAAAATATAGTTAGCTTGGATTTTCTTTTCTATTCCTTTTTTAAATTTGCTGTTCTTTTTTGATTCTTTTATAGTTCTTTCTAAATCAAAATTATTATCAAATATTACTTCTTTCATTTTTTATCTCCCCTTTTTTTAATAAAAAATAACTCCTAAAGGAGTCAATTATATTTTTAAAACTATTTATACCTCAACCCCATTAGTACTAGAATTATAGCATAAAAGGCTAAAAAAGTCAAATTATGCTAAGTAAAAACCCACACTACTATGTGGGCTCATTTTAAATAAACGTGTGTTTTATAAGACTTAATATTTGCAAGTTCAATTTCTTCAATTATTTGATCTATTAAAAAATCTATTCTTATAAATATCCCTTCTTTCGGCATTATTTTACCAAAAGTAAGAAATAATACAATAAATTCGACAAAACATTACTTTATTTGAAAATATTCTAATATGCTATCTGCGATTGTATTGCCTATTTTCTCTTTATTTTCTATTATCCATTTTGCATCATCTTTGAAATCATGGTGAGCTATTTCTAAAAGTATTCCACAAGGAGTATAAGCTGGATTAACTTCAGCTAAAGAGCCATTTGCATATTTGACTCCTCGATTAGCTAGTTCATCATCTTTATTATAATAAATATTCATTAAACTATTTTGAATATTTTGTGCAAGGGAATATGTATTTGATGTTGCATCATGTATCCATGTTTCAATTCCATATGCAGTATGTTCTTCACTCGCATTTGAGTGTATTGCTAAATGTAAATCTACTCCTAAATAAGTACTATCAGCAGTCCATCTATTTATATCTCCAAATTCATTTCTATATGTAGTTACACCAAAACTTTCTAAACGTTTTTCTATATAATTTGTTAAATCATTCATTTCTTTTTTTTCGTTTGTGTAACCTACTTCACTTATACCTAAGTTTTTATATTGATTAGATGCACTTAAATATACTTTATATTGGTTTTTTGAACCACCTTTAAAATCAAATGTACTTACTATTGAATCGTTTTTCTTATCTTCTTTTGCTACTGCTTTGATAGTCATATCATTTTTTATTTCTAGTTCATTTGTATATACACTACCAAATTCTATAGGGTCACTACCATCAGTTGTATAATATATAGTCGCATTTTTATCAGGTGATAATAATTTAATCTTAGTACCACTTTTAATTAATTTATGATTATAGTTTGTATATACTGGTTTTAAAGTAACTTTATCATTTATTGAGAAATTTATTTCGGCGGTTTTAGAATAATCTATATAATCTAAATATGAAGCTGTTATTTTCACTTTATAAGTCGCTGCTTTTTCAAATAGATTATTAGATAGTATTACATTTTTATCTTTTATTTCTTTTCTTCTTATAAGTTTTTTATCATTATATAATTCTAATAAATAGTTTGTAGCATTATCTCCACCTGTAAATGATATTGGTACATCGTCATAATCTTTCATATCACCGTTATTTGGATTAGTAAAAGTTAGTTCACTTATTGGACTCATTAAGTTATAAATTTTTAAAGTTGATATTATCACACTATTTTCAACAATTTCTAATGTATAACATACTTTTTTATCTTTAAATTCAGTATTTTTAATAATATACTCATCACTTGTTATATTAATTGTATCAATTAATGTATCATTTTGTTTTATATTAAGCTTATAATCTTTTTTTGTATAATCTCCACTAAAATATAAGTTATAATCATTTTCATTATCCATTACTACTAAATTAGATTTAGAAAAAGTTAATTCATCCCAAAGGAATGTATATGGTTCTTTAATACTTTTTGTATTGCCTTCTTTATCTTTTGCAATTACAACAATTTTATAGGCTTCATTAAAATTTAAAGTATCAAATTCTATTGTAGTACTACAATCTTTTATATTATCTCTATATATAATTATGTTTTCACTATCATATACTAAAATATCATAATTATCAGCTGCTTTCACTTTATCAAAGTAAACATAAAAATTAAGGCCAGTGTTTGATACACTTTTAAATTCAAATTTAGTTAAGAAAGAACCATTGTTAAGTATAAAATACGCTATAACAAAAGTAGCAACTATGAATAACATAATTATACCTATTATTGTTCCTATAATTTTTTTCACACTACCAACTCCATTTATTAATTCATTAACGAATTAAACTTATTTCTTATATCCTCTTTAATTTTTTTTGTTGAATATTCATTTATTATGTATTTACCCTCTTCCAAGTCTAAAATATCTCCTTCTTTAATATTATTTGGTAAATTGTTTTTTTCTATATTAAAGAAGGTATTTTTATTTCTATCTTCTAAAACTACAATATTATCATCTATTTTTTCTACTGTAAACATTATATCACCCATCTATATTTGTATCTATTGTTTCAAATTTTATATTTGTACCATCACTTGTTAATTTTATAGTACTATCTTCATCTGTCCTATATATTTTTATATTTTTTTCTTTTAATTTATCTAAAGTAGTTTTTGTTGGATGATTATATTTATTATCTTTACCTACTTGTATTATTGCATATTGTGGATTAACTTTATTTAAGAAAGCTTCGGTACTACTATAACTTGAACCATGATGTCCTACTTTTAATACATCTGCTTCAATATCTTTATCAAGTATTTTTTCTTCAGTTTTATCAGTTGCATCTCCTGTAAGTAAATAACCAGTTTTACCATATTCGAGTTTTAATACTATTGAAGTATTGTTCAAATCACTTTCATCTGTTCCAGTATATAATACTTTGAAGTTCATGTTATTAAGATTAATTTCTTCATCTACTTTTGGAACAGTTATTTTATAATTTTTTTCTGCTATTGTATCTAATAATTTTTCAAATATCTTAGTTGTAGTTGTAGCATTCGGCAAATAAATTTTATCAATACTCAAAGAACTTATTATATCTGGTAAACCACCAATATGATCTTCATGAGGGTGGGTACCTACTAATATATCTATGTCATTAATATTTAATTCTTCTTGTAAGTATTTAACTAGGTTTTCACCATCACTTTGATTTCCACCATCGATTAACATAGTATAATCTTTTTCTTTTATTAAGATAGAATCAGCTTGACCTACATCAAAAAAGTATATTTCTAATGTTGAATCTACTATAGTATTATTTTTTGTTTCTTTAGAATTTTCAGTTTTATCTAATATTTTTTCTTTACCTAATAAACCTATTATTGCAATTATTAAAAATACAATTAATTTATTTAAAATTTTATTTAACTTTTTACTACTCATATTACCCTACCTTTAAAAAGTATAACATAAATATTAAATTTTTTTTAGAGTAATTAAAAAATTCACAAGTTTTTTTGTGAATTCATTTCTTTATATACTTTTATAGCTTCTATCATTGTTAGGGCAATACTTCTATTTCTTTCTCCCCAATTTAAAGTTTCTTCTAAAACATTTTCTATTTCATTCATATGAAAAGTTCTTAATTCAAAATTTTCATTAATTTCCTCTTCAGTTAAATTAATATTATTTAAGTTTGGAACTTCATCAGTTTTAATAACGTAGTAATAATATTCATATTTATTAGTTTTATCAATACTAGGATAATCTTTAAATATTTGAGTTATTTTAAAGAATGGTTTATAGTCTTTATTTGGTAAAACTATACCAGTTTCTTCTTTAACTTCTCTTATTAAAGTTTCATTTAACGATTCATTCTCTTCTACATGTCCTCCTATAAAATGATAAACATTTCCAGAGAACGCTAAAGTTAGTTCATTTTTGGAATTTATTAACAATACTTTTGTTCTTGTTATTACTTTATTTATATCTTTATCCAAAACATTATCTTTATTATATATTACTTCTTTCATAAATACTCCTTAATGTACTTTATAAGTATAACATAAAATAATTAGACTATAATAAACAAAAATAAAAACTATACAGAAAATGTTAATTATTGTATAATTATAAAATAGGAATGATGTTATGAATAGTATTATAAGAAAGTTTAAAAAATTAGATAAAAAATA
>JAZLAK010000017.1:0-21757 GCA_045613165.1 Bacilli bacterium
TCTTCTTTTGATATAGGATCATATTGAACTTCTAAATATTCTTTATTATATAATTCAGCTAAAGTCATTGTACTTTCACACTTTTTATCTAGAAAACATTGTTTAGCTTCATATTTTATTTTTGAATATAAAACATCATATAATTTATCTTCATGTCTTTTATTTAGTTTATAAATTGTTAATGCAATTAAACATATTAATATTATAATTATTAAAATACTACTTATTTTCTTTACCATAATAATTCCTTATAAATTCTTCTCTATATTCTAAAATATTATCATTTTTTATACATACTCTTAAATCCTCAGTTAATTTTATTAAGTATCTTATGTTATGTATAGAAAGTAATCTAGCACCAAATGTTTCATTAGAATTAATTAAATGTTTAATGTAGCTTTTTGTATAGTTTTTACAAGCATAACAATCACAGTGTTCATCAATTGGAGTAAAATCAGTTTTATATTTTGCATTTTTTAGATTGATTTTTCCGTATTTTGTATAAGCATGACCGTGACGAGCAAGTCTTGTTGGTGCTACGCAATCAAATATATCAATACCACGAATTACGTTTTCGATAATATCTATTGGATCTCCTACTCCCATTAAGTATCTTACTTTATCTTCAGGCATGTATTTTGTAGACATTTCAACCATTTTATACATAGTTGGTTTATCTTCTCCTACACTTGTTCCTCCAACTGAGTATCCATCAAAATCCATTTTTGCTAACTCTTCTGCACAAAAGCGTCTTAAATCTTCATATTCTCCGCCTTGTACTATGCCAAAAAGACTTTGTCTTTCATTGTTGAAAACATCTTTTCCACGACGTGCCCAGCGTAATGTTCTTTCAACACTTTGTTTTACATATTCATGACTTGCGGGCCATCCAATACATTCATCAAAACTCATTGCAATATCACTATCTAATTTATTTTGTATTTCAATACTTTTTTCAGGTGTTAAAAATAATTCATCTCCGTTTAAATGATTTTTAAATCTAACCCCTTCTTCAGTAATATCTTTTGGTTTTGCTAATGAAAAAACTTGGAAACCACCACTATCAGTAAGTATTGGGCCATTCCAGTTCATAAATTTATGTAAACCACCCGCTGCATTTACTACATCTTCTCCAGGTCGTAGCCATAAATGATATGTATTTGATAAAATTATACCTGAATTAACTTCTTTTAATTCTTCTGGACTCAATGTCTTAACTGTTGCAAGAGTACCAACAGGCATAAACATTGGAGTATCATATTCTCCATAATTTGTTTTCAATTTACCAAGTCTAGCACCTGTGTTTGCTTCTTTTTTTAATAAAGTATATTTAACTTTCATGTTGTCACTTCCTTGTGTATTTAGTATATCATTTTTAATATAAAAAAGAAACTTTATAAGTTTCAATTAGTTTTATTATTTTTTTCTATATACATTGCATCCCCAAAAGAGAAAAATCTATATTTATTATCTACCGCTATTTTATATGCATTTAAGATATTTTCTTTAGATGAAAATGCACTAACTAACATTACTAATGTACTTTTAGGTAGATGAAAATTAGTAATTAAAGCATCTATAGCTTTAAATTTATATCCCGGATATATAAATATACTTGTATCACCGCTACATGGTACAAATTTTTCATTATTGGACATAATTGTTTCTAATGTTCTTGTACTTGTAGTCCCTACAGCAATAATTCTTTTTCCATTAGCTTTTACTTCATTTAATTTATTTGCAGCATCCTCAGTCATTATATAATGTTCACTATGCATTTGGTGTTTTGTGACATCATCTACACTTACTGGCCTAAAAGTTCCAAGTCCTACATGAAGTGTTATATGAACAATATTAACGCCTTTTTCTTCTAATTCATTTAATAGTTCTTCGGTAAAATGTAAACCAGCTGTTGGTGCTGCTGAAGAACCATAATTTTTTGCATAAACAGTTTGATATCTATCTTTATCTTCTAATTTTTCATGTATGTAAGGAGGTAAAGGCATGGCTCCTAACTCATCCAGAATTTCCATCAATATTCCATCATATAAAAGTTCTACTTTGGTAATACCATCATTTAAAATTTCTTTCACTTTAGCTTTTAAAATACCATTACCAAAAGATATAATTGTATCAATATGTAACCTTTTTTGAGGTTTTGCTAGACATTCCCATATATTATTCCCTAAATCTTTTAATAATAATAGTTCGATTACTGCGTTTGTAACTTCTTTTAAACCAATTAATCTTGCAGGTATAACTTTTGTATCGTTTATAACTAATGCATCACCTGGATTCAAATAATCAACTATATTATAAAAATTTTTATGTGATACTTCACCGTCACTCTTTAATATCATTAATTTACTATTGCTTCGTGTTTCTAAAGGAGTTTGAGCAATTAAATCTTCAGGTAAAAAATAATCAAAATCATCCGTTTTCATATAATCATTCCCTAACTATTCGATATTATAACATTCCTTTATAAATTGTCAATTAAAAAGGCACATTAATATTTTACAACATTAATGTGCGCCCCGCAATTAGCATATATGCTTTATACGTCATGACATATTTATTGTATATTTTTTTATAGATTATGTCAATATTTTATTTAAAAAAAGAAACAGACTAATTTGTCCATTTCCAATTATCTATTTCCGGTAAATCTTTTCCGTATTCTTTTATATATTCTTTATGTTTAATAAGTTCTTTAATACAATAATTTGTTAATTCAAATTTATCAAAAGTGTTGGGAATATATTTTAATGCTTCTAAACATATATTAAATCTGTCTATTCCATTTTGAACTCTCATATCAAATGGGGTTGTAATTGAACCTTCTTCTATATAGCCTAATACTCTATCAAAATGTTTAGTTCTTGTTGAAGTTAAGGATTCAATTAAATTTGGATAACCATGAAATACAAATATAATCGGTATATTTTCTTTAAATATATAATTATACTCTTCTTCAGTTAAACCATCAACAGAACGTTTATCTAATTTCATTAAGTTAACTACATTTATAACCCTTACCTTTAAATTAGGAATATATTTTTTTAATATTGTTTTTGCTGCTAAAACTTCTAAAGTAGGGGTTTCTCCCGCACAAGTTAAAATTATATCAGGTTCTTTATCGCTTGCCCATGACCAAATACTGATACCGTTATTAAAATGTTTTACTGCATCTTCCATACTTAACCATTGCGGTCTTTCATGTTTGCTAGCGACAATTGCATTTACTTTATTTTGTGTTTTTAAGCAGTGATTATAGGTACATATTAATGTATTAGCATCTGCTGGTAAATAGATTCCTATCTGTTCAACTTTTTTTGTTGCTAAATGGTTTAAGAATCCTGGTTCTTGATGTGTATAACCGTTATGATCTTGTTGCCATATATGGCTAGATAAAATAATATTTAATGATGATACTGGTCTTCTCCAACTTATCTCATTTGAAGCTTTAATCCATTTTAAGAATTGACTAACCATTGAATCTATTACTCTAGAAAATGCTTCATAAGTATGAAACATACCATGTCTTCCAGTTAATATATAACCTTCTAATAATCCAACGCAAACATTTTCTGAAAGAATTGAGTCTATTACTCTTCCCTCATTACTTAAATAGTCATCAGTTGGTAATATATTCATATTCCATTCTCTATTAGTAGTTTCAAAAACATGATTTAATCTATTTGATAATGCTTCATCAGGTCCAAATATTCTATAATTTTTGTTATCTTCATTTAATTTAATAACATCTTTAATATATTTACCTAATTCTTTCATATCCATTGCTTTAGATTCACCGTGATTTTTTACATCTACACCGTAATCTAAAACATTAGGTAAATTTAATTGTTTTCTTATAAGACCACCGTTTGCATATTTACTAAGTCCCATTCTAAATTCTTCATTTGGAACAAATAATTTATAAATATCTTTTAGTTTCCCAGTTTCATCAAATAATTCTTCAGGTTTATAACTTTTTAACCAATTTTCTAAAACTCCTAAAAGTTCTGGATGTTCTTTATCAACTACTACTGGTACTTGATGTGCTCTAAATGAACCTTCTATAACTTTCTCATCAACTATCTTAGGTCCTGTCCATCCTTTAGGACTTCTCAATATAATTAAAGGAAGTTTAGTATTTTTTTCTAAAATTTTTCTATTTTTAATTTTTAATATTGCATAATCTAAAACTTCTGCCATCCTTTGATGCATATATGTTGGTTCAGTTCCTGATACAAATAAAACTTCGTATCCCATTCCTGTAAACATATTTTCTAATTCATCATCAGTCATTCTACCCATTATAGTTGGGTTAGCAATTTTATAACCATTAAGATGAAGTATAGGTAAAACTACACCATCAGTTTTAGGATTAATAAATTTATTTAAATGCCAGCTAGCGGCTAAAGTACCTGTTTCAGCTTCTCCGTCACCAATAACGCATGCTGCAATTAAATTAGGATTATCTAATATAGAACCATAAGCATGTGCTAAACTATAACCTAGTTCACCACCTTCATTAATAGAACCTGGTGTTTCAGGTGCTACATGGCTAGATACTCCTCCTGGAAATGAAAATCTTTTACACATTTTTTTCATTCCTTCTTCGTCTTCAGTTATTTCAGGATAAAACATGCTATATGTTCCTTCTAGATAATTATTACTTATCATAGCTTGTCCACCATGTCCTGGCCCTGATATATATATCATTTCTACGAAATGTTTTTTTATTGCCCTATTTAAATGTGCATAAATAAAATTTTGCCCTGGAGCTGTTCCCCAATGCCCTACTAATCTGGGTTTAATATCTTCTATACTTAAAGGTCTTTTTAATAATGGATTATCTAATAAATATAATTGCGCACATGATAAATAATTGGCGGCCCTAAAATAACCATCTATACTTACTAACTCTTCATTCGTTAAAACATTATTTATATTTTCTCTATCCATAAAACGCCCTTCCTATTCTATATAGAATTATAACATTTATGTAATAAAAAAAAAAGCATAAAAGTATTATGCTCTTTCAAAATTACCAGTTATATTATTTCTTCTTTTCAATTCTTTTTTTATCAATTTTACGTCATAATATGAAAATTTATCTAGTGTACCTATATTAATTGGTTCTCTATACATAGGATCAAATTCAATTACTTTTGTTATATCTTTATTTTCTGGTTTTTCTAATTCTTCTTTTAACGAATAATATAATCTGAACTTTTTCATTTCTTTTAATTTTTCATAATTTTCACTAAGATTTATAGATGCTATTAATCCTGATATAAATGCAATACACAATAATAATTGTAAATCACCTTTTAAACATAATATTATCGACAATAAACTCAATAACATTTCTGTAAAATATACTTTAACCTCTTTATGAATCTTGTCATAAATTTCTTCATCTCTTTTTAGTGCTTGTTCTATCATTTGTTTTGTTATTTCAGCTTCTTTTTCTTTTGTATATTGATAAATAATTGGTCTATCATCAAAAAGATAATTTATTTCTATATATCGATTGTTAGTAAAATAATTTTTTATTATATCTCTATTATCTTCTTTACCATCATAAAATGTCATAAATTTATCCCCCTATACTATTATTTATTTTGAAAAAAGTATTCTTGACTTTTTCCATTTAAATCTAAATTAGTAAACTCTCCTTTTAAATACAATGGGTATGCAGCACACGCAATCATAGTTGCATTATCAGTACAATATTTAAGAAGTGGTATTGATAAATCCACTTCAAGTTCATCACAAAGTTTTTCAAGTTCTCTTCTTAAAAATTTATTTGCACTTACTCCACCTGCTACAATTAATCTTTTTATTCCTGTTTCTTTTATTGCTAATTTTGTTTTTCGAACTAACTCATCTATTGCAATAGTTTGAAATGAGCATGCTAAATTTTCCCTATTTATTTCATTACCTCTTTGACGTTCATTATGAACCAAATTAATTACTGCACTTTTTAGTCCACTGAATGAGAAATTAAGTTCATTATTATTCATAGGTATTGGTAATGTATAAGTATTTTTTCCAACTGTTGCTAATCTTTCAACATTTGGTCCACCTGGATATTTTAAATCTAATACTCTAGCAACTTTATCAAAACATTCTCCTACAGCATCATCTAAAGTTGTTCCTAATACTTCAAAATCATAATCACTTGTCATTTTTACAAGTTCTGTATGTCCTCCACTAACTACTAGAGCAAGTGTAGGATATTCTATTTTTTTTACTAAATTATTTGCAAATATATGTCCACTAATATGATGTACTGCAATTAAAGGTTTGTTATATACTAATGCTAAAGTTTTTGCAAATTCTATTCCAACCAATAAGCTTCCCAATAATCCTGGAGCATATGTAACTGCTATTGCGTCTACTTCAGAAACACTCATATTTGCTTTTTTTAATAAATCTTCTAATACTAAAGTAATATTTTCAGTATGCATACGTGATGCAATCTCTGGAACTACTCCGCCAAATTCTGCATGTGTATCCATTTGTGTAGATATTGTAGTCGCTATTTCAACATATCCATTTTTTACTATTGAAATACTAGTTTCATCACAACTACTCTCTATACCTAATATATATACATCTTTCATTTTATCATCTCCATAACATAAGCATCTTGTCCATCATAATATTTTTCTCTTATATTTATTATTTTAAAATTAAACTTTTTATAAAGTTTTATAGCACTACTATTATCACATCTTACTTCTAACATTATTTTTTCAAATTCTTTATTTTGTATTAAATAATTTATAAGTTCAGTTACAATACTTTTTCTTCTATAAATAGGTTCTACAACTATATATAATAAATCAATTATTTCATATAATTGTTCATAAATTAAAAATCCTACTAATATATCATTATCATAATAACCTATAATTTTATTATCATTTATTAATTCTTCTATATTGTTTACTTTGTCAAAGCTAGAATTTATTAATTTACCTAATTCTTTTATTTTTTCTATATCATTTTTTGTACAATTATTTACCATTTAAAGCATCTATTCCTTTTATATATATTGGATTTACTATATGTGGATTAATACTATCTTCTGTTTGTAATGATTTATATATTTTATTTAAATCAAAAGTATTATTATTAATTAAATATTGTTCTTTTTCTTTTATATATGTTTCATATTCATCTTTTTTTAAATAAGTATAATCACTCAATAAATTATTATTTTTATCAAAGTATCCTATATATTTTCCTTTTAAATCTTCTATCGTAACTAACTTATTAGTTTCTTTATCACTACTTACTGCATATGCTTTTAAACTTGTAATAGTTTTAATTGGAATATTTAGTGTATATGCTAATGTTTTAGCTATTGTCACTCCTATTCTTACTCCAGTAAATGAACCTGGTCCATTTACAACTATTATTTCATTTAAATAAGATGGTAATAAATTATTTGTTTTTAATATTTCATCTATCATAGGCATAGTATGAATACTATGATTTTTTGATGACTCTTTTGTTAGTTCACTTATAACTTTACCATTTTTTAATAATCCAATAGTTATTATTTTATCAAATGTACTTATAAATAATGTATACATACATATCACTTCCGGTTAAGTATTATAGCATAAAAAAGAACAAAAGTATAGTTTTGCTTATTTTACTACGTACGGATTATTCAATGTTCCAGGTTCGCCGTAAGTTGATGTATCATTATATGTTTTTACATATACATTTGATTTTAGCACTATAGATGGACGTACATATCCAGATGAACCGGCATCATCACCTCCACCTACAAATCCTATAACATAATTCCAGTCTTCACCTATATAATAAGCCTCTCCTGGTGTCATTGATAGTTCATAAGCTGAATTGTTTTCATATGTACTAAAATTAGCTATATAATACTCATCCATACTTAATATTCCCAATTTGTTTTTATATTTTGTCGATTTGGAGTTATAAATTCCAGTCATATCGCATTTTAAGTAGCTATTCCACGAACCACCTCCGCCGCCAAAACTGATTGCAGCTAAAACGACTTCATCATGTTCCTCTTCACATTCAACTTGTTCGCCATTATTAAAACATACATATTTACTATCAGATGAAATTGAAGTGTCGTTGCACCATTCATTTTCTACTATTTTATTCATATTTAAATTTAATCTTATTGCCCAATCATTTAAAAGCGCTGGTATATTCCCATTTTCAAATAATGCCCATTCTTTTGCTTTTTCAATACTTGTTACTTTAAGCGAATTATAAGCAACATCAATTGGTTTCCCGGTACTATCACTTATAAATGGACTTCCATTATTATTTGTGCTATAACCATTTTCTTCTCCGCAAGCATGTTCCCAGTCTGCTAATATTAACTTTATTGTTCCATCACCTTGTACACGCACAATTCTCCAACACATATTAGAATATGTTAGATAATTATCTACTCCATATATTCCTTCATCTTCATCATAATATCCATAATAAAAATAACTAGTACCATAATCATCTTCCATACTACCTAGTCCACCATTAGTTGAATTGTTTTTTATTGCGTATAAAAGTGACCCTTCTGGTGCATTATCCCACGAAAATTCAGTTAGTAATTCTTCTATTTTAGCGCTTATTGATAAATTATATGAATTTGAAATGTTTATAGTAACTAATCTTGAAGTATTTGTTATTGTTATTGTATTACCAACTACACTTGATTTTGTTCCTTTTATAATTGATAATTCACTCAAACCTATATTAGTCCCTTTATTATATACTCCTAATTTGTGATTATTTGGTTTAACTCCTACTATTTTATACGTATATTTACCATCTTTATTTTTTACTATTCTACTTGTTTTGGGTTCGCTATTTATTTGTACATAGTCCCCTATATTATATGTTTCTACTTCACCAACTAAGTCTATTGTATTATTTGTATCGATTATGTTTATTTTAGCGCTTAAAGACTTATTCATGTCCTCGCTTTGATCCTTACCATTATCAACATAAGTCATCGTTAGCGTATATTCTTGTTTTTCTCCTACTTCTATATCGTTATATAAAAGTATATCATTGCTTTCAGGAAACGCAGCATTTTCTAATCCATTACAATCGCCTTTATCTGAACTACAACTTATATTAATAACTAGTGTTTCAGGATATTTTAAGGTTACTTCTTCTCCTGTTGTAGCGTTTATTAAACTATAGTTTTCTACTGTTACAGCGTAATTTTCTACTATATCATTACCTTTATTCTCTACACTAAATGTTTTAGATGTAACTTTTTTTCCATCGGCATCTATAAATTCAATATCGGTGCCCGGCAGTATTATTCCTGCAGGTTCTAATACTCCATTACCATCCTCATATTCTAGTATTAAGTTGGCAGTTGTTATACTTATAGACTTATTATTTATATTACCAGTTATTTGTGTCAAAAAGTATGCATATGTTAAACCCACTAGTAATAAAAGTACTAAAAATATTCCTGTTACACTAACTATTATTTTTTGTCTTCTATTCATGAAATTTATCCTCCTTTTTACATACAAAAAAATTATATAATTATTAACCCCCCCCCCGACTATTTTCGAGAGACGAAGGACGATTATATAATTTATTAATTTTTTCATAAATAGAATTCTCTTAAGTAGTCTTTACTACTCTATATAAACTATAACAAAAAAAGTATTATATTTCAACAATTTTTAAAAATCATATTTCAAAGTAAAATAGACTAAAAAATCTATTTTGATTTATTATATTTTAATAAATCTCTTATTTCTTCTAATAATAATTCTTCATTTGATTTTTTAGGTTCTTCTTTTGGTTCTTCAACTACTTCTTCTTTTTTATCAAAACCTGATTTTAATTTGTTGAATATTTTTACAATTATAAATATACAGAAAGCCATAAGTAAGAAATCTAATATATTTTGTATAAATAAACCATAATTTATAGTAGCGTCTTTAAATTTTAATGTTAATGATGTAAAATCATGACCACCTGTAATAAGTCCTAAGAAAGGCATTAATATATCATTTACTAAACTTGTTACTATTTTTTGAAACGCACTACCTATAATTACACCCACTGCTAAATCTAATACATTTCCTTTACTAATAAATTCTTTAAATTCTCCTATTATTTTTTTCATATTTTCACTCCTTATATAAATGGCGTCCCCGGGCAGAATCGAACTGCCGACCTATCGCTTAGGAGGCGATTGCTCTATCCTACTGAGCTACGAGGACATTACTAGATTTAATATATCATATAAAAAAAGTTTGAACAATTATTTTTGTCCAAACATAATCATATTCATAATAAATATCATATATAATGCTATTGAGTTTTTCCATTTATATTTAGATTGTTCATATGTTGCAACAGTTTTATCAACTGCTGTTAATAACCAACTTTCTTTATATTTAGGTAAAGTTTTCCCCATTGGAAACATATGAGCTTCTATTGCATTTTTTTCTATAGCATTTAGTTCAAATTCTTTAGAAGCATTAGTGCACGCTATCATTGGATGTATGTTTAATTTTTTTATTTCTGTAACATTTTCAAAATCTTTTGAAGTATAATAATCATGTAATAATGCGGCTCTAGTAGCAGAAACATAATCCATATGTAAGAATTTTGCTATTTTATATGTGAATTTTGAAACTCTTATAACATGTATATATCTTGTAAGACCGTGATGTCGTTCATTTTTTAATTCATTAAATTTATTTGTTTTTATTATATCTTTTGCAATATTATCAAAACTAATATTATTTGATTTATGCATATTTTCACCTCAGTAGATAAAATTATATCATAAATAAAAATTATTGTCTAATTTCATACAATATATTATATTTATTTACATTAAAGTGTAAAACTTGAATCATCTATAAATTTATAAATTTCTTTATATTTTAGTTCATATATTAATTTTACTAATGCTAAATCTTTACCTTTAGCCTCTAACATAATATCTACATCTTTATTATATTCTTTTAATAAATTTACAAATAGGATAAACTCTTCACTATTAATATATTCATTATGTGTTCTAAATTCTTTTTTTGATTTAGGACTTGAATAATGCATTTTAGGTATATTATTTTTAAATGTATTTAATATTCTAGGGAAATAAAAAGCTATATTCTTTGTACATTTATTGCAATAATGATGATGTATATCTAAGCACATGGGGATATTTAAATCTTCACATAACTTTAATGTTTGATATACATTAAAGTTTTTATCGTCATTTTCTATTATTAATTTTTCTTTTAAATCTTCATTTAACAAATTAAAATTATTTTTAAATCTTTTTATACTTTCTTTTACTCCATTTGCTTTTGAGCCAATATGGATAATTATATTATAAGGAACATTAAACATATCCATACTAATTTTTAAATTGTTTAATATTTTTATACTATTTAATACTACATTCTCATTTATACTATTCAATACACAGAACTCATCTGCATGTACATCAACTCTCATATTATTTTTATTTATTAAATTACCTATTTCTAAAAATTCATTTTTATATTTATTTAAATCTATGTTTACAATATCCATTAGAGGTATTAACTTTGCAGTTATTCTAAAAAAGTGGAAATTATTTTTTATATTATATATAATTATTTCTTTTAAAGATTTTAAATTTTCTTTTATTATTATGTCTATTTTATTTTGTTTTGATTTTGTATCTAATTTTTTATAATATGTTAAAGTAGTTGTTTTTGAAGACGTCGTATTTATTATTGCACTAATACAAGCATAACCTAATCTTATTTTCATTTTTATCACTACTAATATTATGAAACAAAAAAAATATACTATTCAAAGTATATTTTTATAATCTATTAAATAATGCTTCTATATTATTTAGTTCTTGATTTTTAGTTGCTTCTACAAATTCCCAAGAACTTTCATCAATATTTAAATAATTTCTTATCTTTGATGCTGTTTCAGGCATTATTGGTTCAATATAGTTAGCTATATTTGCAATAACACATGAACATGTATAAATACAATCATTAAATTTATTCATATCTTCTTTAAATGCTATCCATGGAGTACTTTCATCATAATATTTATTTACTCTATCTAATAAGTTAATTATTATGTTAGTAACTTCTCTAAATTCCATTTTTTCCATATTGAATGAAATATCTTGATAAGTTCTTTCTAGTAATGCTTTTATATTTTCATCCATATTTCCTTCAGGAATATTTGTTAGACCTTTGAACTTTAATGTTCTATTTATAAAGTTTCCTAATTTATTATTAACTTCATTATGTGTTGCATTATAATCTTCTACAGAAAATGATGTATCTCTTTTTTCTGGACCATTTCTTAATAAATGAAATCTTAATGTATCAATATTAAATTGTTCTGTTGCTTCTAATATTGTTAATCCAATACCTTTACTTTTAGAGAATTTTTGTTCATTAAAGTTTAAGTATTCACTAGATACTATCATATCTGGTAATTTGTAATCATCTCTTAAAGATAATAATAATCCAGGGAATATAATACTGTGGAATGTTATATTATCTTTTCCATGTACCATGTACATAATATCATTTTTATCTTTCTTCCACCAATTTTCAAAATCTAAATTATTACGTTCACAATAGTCCATTGTTGTTGTTAAATAACCTAAAACAGCTTCTATCCAAACGTACATTTTTTTATCTTCATAATTAGGAATAGGAATGTTAACTCCCCAATCTAAATTTCTTGTAACAGCTCTATCAGGAAGGCCTTCTAATAAATATTTATTAGTTTCATTTTGAGCATTCTTTCTCCATTTAACTTCATTTTCTTTTGCATATACTTCTATTTCTTTTTGTAATTTAGATAATGCAATATATAAATTCTTATTATCTTTTGTTGTTGTTGGATTACCACAATCTATACAAGTAGCGCCTACTAATTCTTCTTTTGTAAACACATGTCCACAATCACATTGGTCACCTTTTGTTTCTAAACCACATTCTGGACAAATTAATTTAACTTCTCTATCAGCAACAAACTTATTACATGTTTCACAATAGTTATCTGGTTCTATTTGTTCAAAAATGAATCCATTATCATACATTTTTTTAAATAAATCTTCTACAGTTGATTTGTGGAAATCACTTTCAGTTTTTGAATATAAGTTATAAGAGAAATTCATTTTATTAAATGATTCAACAAATTCTTCATGATATTTTTCTGCTATTGAAGCAGCTGTAACTCCTTCTTTTTTTGCACGCTCAGTAATTGGAGTTCCATGACAATCTGAACCAGATACATAAATAACGTTATCTCCTACTAATCTATGATATCTAGCTAAAATATCCCCTGGTAAAAGTGCTGCTAAATGTCCTAAATGTAATGAACTATTTGCATAAGGCCAAGCACCACCAATAAGTATATTTCTTCCTTTTTCATTAATTTTTATTTCATTATAAATTTCTTTCATAAGTCACCAAACTTTCATTAGTTATAAATAAATATAATTATGTTAATATAATACCACAATTTATAATAATTTTGTTAAAAATATTAAGTATATTATATAAAATCTCTTGGAACTCTATTAGAAATAGTACTTAATATTTCATAATTTATAGTATTACACTTATTTGCTATTTCTTCTAAAGTTATATTTTCATTATCCCAAATGTATACGTCAGCACAATAATCTACATTTGGAATATTAGTAATATCAATCATACAACTATCCATACAAATATTACCAACTATTTTGGCAGTTTTATTATTTATAACTACTTTACCTTTATTAGAAAATTCTCTTCTTAATCCATCGGCATATCCTATTGGGATTGTTGCTATTTTCATTTTATTTTTTGAAATATAACTTCTTGAATAGCTGATTGATTCACCTACTTCTATATCTTTTATAAAAGTTATTTTTGTTTTCAATTTACAAATAGGAAATAAATCTAATTTTTCATTTATTTTATTAAATGACTCATATCCATATATAATTATTCCAGGTCTTACCAAATTAGAAATATTATCATTATAATTAATTAAACCATTAGATGCTGATGAATGAATATATTTTATTGTATCTATTTTTCTTTTTATAATAGTAACTGATTCTCTAAATTTTTCTAATTGTAGTTCTGTATAATTTTTATCATAATCTGCACTAGATAAATGTGTATATATTCCTTCAACTATGATATTTTTATTTTCTTTAATCTTATCTATAAAACTATCTAAATCTTTTAAATTTATTCCTGTTCTATTCATACCTGTTTCTATTTCTAAATGTACTTTAATTGGTTTTGGTATATATTTTAGTTTTTCGAGAAAAGTTTTATCACTTAAGCCTATTGTTATTTCATATTTTAATATATTATCAATATTTTCAATACTAGGTTGATTTAATACAAATATTTCTTTTTTATATCCTAGTTCTCTTAATTCAATTGCTTCTTCTACTATTGCTACAGCAACTATGTCAAAATTATTTATAATATCTAATCTTTTATTTATATAAGTACCATAAGCATTCGCCTTAATAACTGGCATTAATTTTTTATTTCCAACATATTTTTGAATATTTTCTATATTTTTATAAAATTTTGTAATATCTACTTCTAATCTAGTATTTCTCATATAAATACCTTCTTCCAATAAATGATTATAACATAAAAAGAACCAATAAGTTATTTTATTGGTTATCCTTTGTAAAGTCCTCCGTTTATATGCATAACTTGCCCTGTAACATATGAGGCATCATCGCTTGCTAAATATACAAATAATGGTGCTATTTCATAAGTTTCTCCTGCTCTTTTCATTGGCGCGTCAGCTCCTAAAGTTGGAATTTTTTCTGCTTCCCAACATGCTGGTTGTAATGCTGTCCAAAAATATCCTGGCGCTACAGCATTAACTCTTATATTTTTATCTGCTAAATTTGTTGCTAATGCTCTCGTAAATCCTACAATCGCTCCTTTAGTAGTTACATAATCAATAAGTTCCGGTTCTCCATAAAATGTTGTCACTGATGATAAATTAATAATATTAGCCCCTGGTTTCATATATTTTAATGCTGCTTTAGTTAAATAAAACATTCCATAAATATTTGTTTTTATTGTATTATCAAATTGCTCATCAGTTATATCTAATAAACTTTTTTGTTGGTATTGCACACCAGCATTATTAATTAATATATCAATTTTTCCAAATTGTTTTAAAGTTTCTTCTACTATAAAATCACTAGTTTTTTTATCCTTTATATCTCCTGCTATAAATAAACTTTCTCCTCCTAATTCATCAAGTACCATTTTTGTTTCTTTAGCATCTTTATGTTCATTTAGATAGTTAATGACTACTTTTGCACCTTCTTTTACGAATGCTACAGCTACTGCTCTTCCTATTCCTGAATCTCCACCTGTTATTATTGCAACTTTATCTTTTAGTTTTCCAGAAGCTTTATAGTTTGGATTATTATAAATAGGTCTTGGTTCCATTAAATATTCCATACCTGGCTGAATATCTTGTTCTTGAGGTGGATATTTTAGTTCAAATGAAGTGCATTTTAATCCTTCTCCCTTTTCATTAATTCCTTTTAGTCCATAATCATCTTGGCCATTAATATTTGAATAATAATATTTATAATTCATGAAATCACTCCTTTTTATTATATTCATTTAATATAAAATAGTGTTTTAATAAATTTTAAACATTTACATAATTATGCTTTATATGTTATAATTTTCTTGTAGTTGCCTCTGTGGCGGAATTGGTAGACGCGCTGGACTCAAAATCCAGTGGCAGCAATGTCGTGTCGGTTCGAGTCCGACCAGAGGCACCAAGTTGATAGTTACTCGAACTTTTCGAGGTTAAATATAAAACGACTTGAAAATAAGTCGTTTTTATGTTATTATGTATATAGATGAAGGAAACTTCATACAATAAAAAAAGGAACATTCAATATTTGCTTGTTGAGTGTTGCCATAGATTATGGTAATCACCTAATTCAAAGCTGAGTTAGGTGATTTTCTTTTATATCAATACTATAAATAGTAATAATACTAGTAAGAAGATAAGTATGATTAATGAAAAGATTAATAAATCTTTCTTAAACATATTATCGCCTCCTTCCTTTAATAAAGAATTTGGCTATCACCCAACTATTAAATATTCCTTAAAAGGATTATATCAAATTGTTTTATTTATTACAATTATATTCTATAAAAAAATATTGATATATTCTATCAATGTTTTTATTTTATATTAACTCCTAATAAATTTATTAAATCATACATTTGATTAATAGATATAGTTGCATTTTTTATATCCTTTAAATCTATTCTTATTCCAGTTATTTTATTTGAACTAAGATCTACATTATTTAAAGATGTATCAATTACTTCTAAATTAGTTAAATCATTATCTTGTAATAATACTTTATCTAATTTGTTTATAAATAATCTTGTTTCTTTCATAGAACAGTTTTTTAGATTACTATTTTTTAGTTCTGTATTACTAATATTTAAAAAGTTACATAATGATTCTTCTATTATAGATTTTTTTAATAAAGAAGAATCTATTGATGTATTAAGTAATTTAGAATTAGTAATTGTAATATAATGTAGTCCACAATTAGAGAATTCTACATTTGTTAAATCACAATTTATAAATTTACAATTTGTGAATATACAATTATTTATATTTTTATTATATGTTATATTTTCAAATATACAATCGTCAAATGTAATATTTTTTATTTCATCTAATATTGTTTCATCTTTAAAATACTTATCGTAGATAATATCATTATTTAAATCTAATTTGTCTTCTAATATATCTTCTATTTCTTTGAAACCTATTTTATTCATTTTCTTCCTTATAGATTGATGTAAATAATTCAGTATCATCATTTGCATCTTTTTCTATTTTTATTTCTGGTAAGTCACTTATTGTTGCAAGTCCAAAATAATCTAAGAATTCGCTTGTTGTTTTATATAGATTAGGTCTACCTGGCATATCACTTTTTCCAGCTTCTTTTAATAAACCTTTTGCTATAAGTTTTCTTATAACATGTGTACAACTAACCCCTCTTAATTCATCTATTTCTACTCTTGTAATTGGTTGGTTATATGCAACTATTGCTAATACTTCCAAAGCTGCTTGACTAAGTGTATTAGTTTCTGGATTTACTACTAATTTTTCATAATATTCTTTATGTTCAGTCTTTGTAGTTAGTTTAAAAGCATCACCTAAATAAGATATTCTTAAACCTCTATTTTTTTCCTCATAACTTTTCTTTAAATTTAATAATAAATCCTTTGCTTCTGTTTCATTAATATTCATTATTTCAGTTAAAGTACTTAAGTTTATTCCTTCATCTCCAACCACGAATAATATTCCTTCTAATACTCCTAATTTTTCTTCCATGTTATCACTTCTTTTCTATTACTATGTCGCTAAAATTATTTTCTTGTTTTAAACTTATTTCATCATTTTTAGACATTTCTAATATTGATAAAAATGTTACTATTACAAATGGTTTATTTAATTCTTCGAATAATTCAGTAAAATATACTTTTTTCTTTTCCTCAAATATTTTTCTTATACTTTTTACCCTATCATCAACGCTTAATTCTTTTTTTGTTATTCTTGTATTGATTGGTCGTTTTAGTTTTTCTCTATTCAAAAAACTTTCAAATGCGTTAATTAAATCACTCAAAGATATATTATTATCTAACGGTGCTTCTTTTTTAAATTCATTTAAATTAGATGGTATTTTTGTATACACTTCACTTCTTGTAGATTCTAAATCTTTAAAAGTATTTGTTATGTCTTTTATACGTTCATATTCTAATAATTTTTCTTTTAAATCTTCTTCACTCTTTATTTCATATTCATCTTCAGTATCATCTTTAGCGTTAACTAACATTTTACTTTTTAAATGAACTAATTCACTCGCCATAACTAAGTATTCACTTGCTATATCTATGCTTTCTTCTTTCATTTTGTTAATAAAACTCATATATTGGTTTGTGATACTTTCTACATTTATATCTTGTATCTCCATTTTATTAACTTTTATTAAGTGTAGCAAAAGGTCCAAAGGACCTTCAAAATCATTTATACTAAAATTATATGTCATTTACAATCATATCCTTTTGCAGTCATTTCATACTGAATTTTATTTGTTTTTGTATTTAATGAATAATAATTATAATTTTTTGTTTTTGATACATATGTATTCAAATCTATATCAGTAGTAAAAGTAAAACCACTATATGTTTCAGTTAATGTTGCTAATGCGTTAGAATTATTTATTTCAGTTGATAACTTTGTATATTTATCAAACTCACTCAAATACTCTGCTTGATTACCATTATCTATATAAGTATATGCTTCTTTTATTCTTGTTAATTGATTATTACTTAGTATATATTCTATTTTATAACTATCTTTAATACATATTAGAGAACCTAACCCTGTTTCATCACTAGATACTATGTAACTTGGATAATCGTTATCATTAACTTTTTTTATTTTTCCTTTTACTTCTATGATATCTTGTAAATTTTTATTAAATTTAAATGTAAATTTACTATTTGATGTTATTGTACCAGTTAATTTAATAGTTGAAATTGTTTTATTATTTTTAGTTAATATTAAATAATAACTTTCTTCATCAAAATTAATTGTATTATTTGTATTAATATTAAAATTAATATTTTCTTTAGTTAAAGTAAAATTTGTTAATGTAAAATTATCTTTTGTTAGACTAGCTTTTGAATTTAATAATACATCTTCTTCTTTTGGTTCTATCTCTTGATTATTATTACTTATAGGTTGGTTCACATAGTTATCGTGATTAATAAAGAAATCAACTATTTGACCATTTTTTGCTAAATCAATAATATTATAATCTCCAAAATAATTAATTATAGTTGGTAAAAAAAGTACAATACTACCAATAAACAAAAATATTATTACTACTGCCATTGGTTTTCCCGCAGAACCTTTTTTTACTTTTCCTAATACTATAGGTTCATTATTATTCATATTTACCCTCTCAATTCTCTAAACGTATTATAACAAAAAAGGAATAATTATTCAATTATTCCATCTAAACTAAATGATTTTGCATTAGTAATTTTTACATTTTGTATTGTTCCTATTAAAGATTTATCACAAATTACATTAACTAATTTCATTGTTTCAGTATATCCACATAATTTATTGTTATCTTTTTCACTTATATCTGTTAATAAAACTTTTTCATTTCTACCTATATATTTTAAATTATTTTCTAATGAATACTTATTAATAGTTTCATTTAATTTATATAATCTTTCTTCCTTTTCTTCTAAAGATATTTTATCTTCCATATTTGCTGCTGGTGTTCCAACTCTTGGTGAATAAATGAATGTGAATGCACTATCATATTTACAAGCATTTACTACTTTTAATGTTTCTTCAAAATCTTCTTTTGTTTCATTTGGGAAACCAACTATTATATCTGTAGTTATTGCTACGTTATTTATTTTTTCTTTTAGTTTATTAAATAGAGTTAAATATTCATCTTGTGTATATCTTCTACCCATTAGTTTTAATATTCTATTACTTCCACTTTGTAATGGTAAATGTATATAAGGCATAATATTTTCATATTTTGCAATAATATCTATCATATCATCAGTAAAATCCCATGGATGACTTGTAACAAATCTTATTCTTTCTATTCCTATTTTTGCTGTTTCTTCTAATAGTTCACTGAATGATAATTCATTATCTAAATCTTTACCATAAGCATTAACATTTTGACCTAAAAGAGTTATTTCTTTATAACCTTTTTCTTTTAAAATTTTTACTTCATTTAAAATATCTATGCTTTTTCTACTTCTTTGTTTTCCTCTAGTATATGGTACTATGCAATATGTACAAAATTTGTCACAACCATACATAATATTTACCCATGCGGAATATTTGCTATCTCTTTTATATAATTCTCCTACTTCTATAACATCACCTTCAATACTTTTTACATTTATATTTTGTTTTTTACTTTGTTCTAAAAGCATATTTGGTAATTCATTTAAATTGTGTGTCCCAAAAACTATATCTATATATTTATGTTTATCTAAAATTTCATTAACTACGTGTTCTTCTTGGGCCATACATCCACATAAGCCTATTATTAAATCTTTTTTATCTTTTTTTAGATGTTTACATCTACCTAAGAAACCGAATACTTTATCATGAGCATTTTCTCTAACGGCACATGTATTAAGAAGAATTAAATCAGCTTCTTCCATATTAATTGATTCTTCAAAACCTATTTTTTCTAATAAAGCTTTTATCTCTTCACTATCATGAACATTCATTTGACATCCATAAGTTCTAATATAGTATTTTTTATTTTTAAAAGTATCCATTTCTTCGATATTAAAATATTCATAGTTAACTTTATTTTTTGTTCTTTTTTTAGCTTCAACCATATTTGGTAAATTCATATAATCACTTCCAATTCGATTATTATATCAAAATGTTTATAATTAATCTACTTGATTTATAAATATTTGATAGATATAGTTTAGCATACTTTATAATATTTATAAACTAGGCATTTAAGTATTTTAATCTAAAATATAAACCTATAAAACTAAAAATTATAGTTAGATAAAATAATATAACCTCCTTATATTCGATTAGATATTTTTTCATATTAACTCCTCCTTACAAATTAATAATATACCAAAACTTTGTTCGTGTCAATCGCAAATAAAAACATTTGTTTGACATTTTACATAAAAAATGTTAACATTTATTTAGAGGTGATAAGATTGGAAAATATAACTCCAAAACAAGCTGAAACTTTAACATTTATTAAGAAATATATGGTATCTCATGGTTTTCCACCATCAGTAAGAGAAATATGTAAAGGTATGGATTTAAGTAGCCCTGCTACTGTTCATGCACATTTAAAACAATTAGAGAAAAAAGGTTTAATTAGAAAAGAAGCTAGCAAATTTAGAACTATTGAATTATTAGTTGAAAATGAATTTGAAGATAAAAATGAAGATTTAGTAAAAGTTCCATTACTTGGAAAAATTTCTTGTGGTAATCCTATAGAAGCTATAGAACAACCTGATGAATTCTTTGATTTACCTGCTTCATTAATACCACCTAAAGAAACTATTTTCACTTTAAAATGTTCTGGTGATTCTATGATTAACGTTGGTATTTATGATGGAGATTTTGTAATTGTTCAAAAACAAAAAGTTGCAAGAAACGGAGATATTGTTGTCGCTTTAACTGAAGATAATGAAGTTACTTTAAAAACATTTTATAAAGAAAAAGATCATGTAAGATTACAACCTGAAAACGATGCTTTAGCTCCTATTATATTAAATAATTGTACTATATTAGGTAAAGCAATTGGATTATATAGAAAATTTTAAAAAGGTCGCTAATTAGCAACCTTTTTATTTTGTAATTTTTTTATTAGACTATCAAATCTATATCTATTTTGCGTGCCTTTAGATATACCCTCAGCTATTATAAAATATTCTATTGCTTTTTCAACATCATTAAAATGTAAATAAGTATATCCAAGCATTCTATAATAACAAGGTTTTGGAGTTTCTTCATTCATTATAACTAATAATAATTTATTTAAAGTTTCTTTATAATCTTTTTTAGAATATAAACTATGTATATTTCCTACTAAGTTATCTATATT
>JAZLAK010000018.1:0-48743 GCA_045613165.1 Bacilli bacterium
TCTAATCCTATCGCTCTATAACCAATTAAATAATTATTAGCAGTAGTATTATTAATATCATTTAAATAAAATAAAGAACAAAATATTTCACTTGGCATAGCACTAGCACATACTTTAGAATATTTTTTTATTATATTAAATAAATTTCCTAAAGAAACATAATTTTTATTATCATTCATTTTAACAAACTTTTTTTCCATATGTATCACTATATTTATTATAACATATATACTGTGGATAAGTGTGGATTACAAAATATTACTATTTTTTCAATTTTTATATATAATTTAAATGAAAGGAGAATTTTATGAAAAAATTCATAAAAAATTATAAGTCTACACTTATTTTATTAGGAGCAATTATTATTGGTGCTATTATAGGTTTAATATTTGGAGAAAAAGCAACAATATTAAGTCCGTTCGGTGACTTATTCTTAAACCTATTATTCATAATTATTGTTCCACTTATATTCTTAACTATTACTACATCAATTGGGAAAATGTCCCAACCTAAAAGATTAGGAAAAATCCTTACATCCATAGTATTGGTATTTATTATTACATCTTTAGTAAGTGTTCTAATAGGTATAGTAAGTACACGAACTACTCTAGTAAATAATAATGACGGAGTAAAAATTAAAGAAACTTTAGAAAAAAATGTTGAAACTGAAAAAGAAGATTTAAACATTTTAGAACGTACAGTAAATACTATAAGTACAAACGATTTTGAGAAATTATTATCAAAAGATAACATAATAGCTTTAATAGTATTCTCTATACTTATTGGTCTTTCAATTAATGCATCGAAAGAAAAAGGAAAACCATTCTTGAATATACTTGAAAGTATGAATGAGGTGACTGGGAAGTTTATTAATATCATTATGTATTATGCACCAATAGGTCTTGGATGCTACTTCGCTGCTTTCATTGGTCAATTTGGTTCTAGTATTGCAATTGGATACTTAAAATCATTTATTGTATATTTAATTGCTTGCATATTTGTTTACTTTATTATTTATTCATTATATGCATTTATTGCAGGAGGAAAAAAAGGAGTTAAAAGTTATTGGAAGAATATAATTCCAGCAACTGTTACTTCATTAGCAACTTGTTCATCAGCAGCATGTATTCCAGTTAATACAAAATGCGCCAAAAATATTGGAGTTCCAAACGATATTGCTGATACAACTATACCTTTAGGAACATCATTTCATAAAGATGGTTCTATTATAGGAAGTGTATTTAAAATAATGTTCTTAGTATATTTATTTAATATGGATGTATCTGTATTTAAAATATTAGGTGTTGCACTTATTGCAACAATATTAGTTACAGCAGTTCCTATAGGTGGAGGAACTATCTCAGAAATGTTAATTATTACTATGATGGGCTTCCCAGTTGCAGCACTACCCATTTTAACAATAATAGCGACTATAATAGATGCTCCCGCAACAGTATTAAATGTTGTTGGAGATTCAGCAAGTAGTATGTTAGTAGCAAGAATTGTAGACGGAAAACATTGGTTAAAAAAGAAAAAGGCGTAATAACTAAAATACTGAAATTGACTAAATAAAATTTATATGATAATATGTATTTAGCAAGAAAACTTGCATAAAATAAAAAAGGATATATCTAACATGTGGAGTTGTTAGATACATCCCGTTAGATTTGGACGCATACTAACAATAACAAAAACCCGTTAGTATGCTTTTTTTCTATCTGAATAATAGTGTAAATACTAAAATAAATAGAAGAAGTATTATGAAATATAGAGTTTTCTCTCTTATAGTCATACACTCACCTCCTTAAAATTAAAAATTTAATTATAAGGAATGCAACTAACGCATGTTAAATATATCAACGCTTATAATAACATATATTTTTAACAAAATACAAGTATATATTATAAAAAGTTATTCATTAAAGAATAACTTTTATTTTACTAACATATCACTTAATTTAGTTACATATCCAGCGCCTAAAGTTAAAACTAAATCATCTTCACTTACATTATCGCTCAAATATTTCTTTATTTCTTCAAAATCACTTATATGTATTGCATCTTTTCCTAACTTTTTCAATTCATTGATTATATCACTCTCTTTAACGCCAAACTCATTTACTTCTCTAGCAGCATATATATCAGTAATAATAATATTATCAAAACTAACTAATGATTTTGCAAAGTCAACATAATGATTTTTAACTCTAGAATAAGTGTGAGGTTCAAATATAACCCACGATTTATTATACTTTTTATTTAAAATTGATTTGCCTACTGCATCAACTTCTGTTGGATGATGCCCATAATCATCATATACTTTAGCACCATTTAATTCACCCTTATATTCAAATCTTCTTGCAGCACCAGTATAATTTTTTAATCCTTCTTTAATAGAATCAATACTTATTCCATAATAATCACATAGTGCAACACTCCCTAAACTATTTAAAACATTATGCATACCAACAACACTTAAACTAATTTTATCAACATATTGTCTATTTCTATATAAATCGTATGTAGGATATCCCATTTCATCAAATACAATATTTTTAGCATAATAATTATAATTTTCATCATAACCATATGTTAAAACTTTTGCTTCAGTATTTAACGCTAGTTCTAAACAGTTTTTATCTTCACCATTTAATACTAGTAAACCATCACTAGGTAAATGACTTACATATTCTTTAAATGATTTTTTTACATTTTCAAATGTTTTAAAATAATCCATATGATCATTATCAATATTTAAAATTATTGCGCTTTTTTGTTTAAAATTCAAATAACTATCACAATATTCACAAGCTTCTATTATAAAATAATCACTTTTTCCTACTCTATAATTACCATTAATACTTTTTAAGATTGAACCAACTTGAATAGTAGGATCAGTATTCTCCGCTAAAAAGCATTCACTAACCATACTAGTTGTAGTTGTTTTTCCATGAGTCCCAGCAACACCTATTGTATCTTTAAATAATTTAGTCAATTCTCCTAAAAATAAACCTCTTTCCATAATTGGAATATTTAATTCTTTAGCATGTACTAACTCAGGATTATCCTCTTTAACGGCAGCAGTATAAACAATTAAATCATAAGTTTCATTAATATTATCATAATTATGACCTATATATACATTTATTCCACTACTAATTAATTCTTCAACTACTCTACTACTTTCATTATTACTTCCACTAACATTAAATCCCCATGATACTAATATATGTGCCAAACCACTCATACTAATACCACCTATACCTACCATATAAATATTTTTATGCTTATTTAAATCAAACATATTATCACCTCTTTAACTCTTTATAAATTATATCATAAAATCATTTAATCTAACACTATCGACTAAAGGATTCAAACATCTATACTTTATATTTGGAATATCAAAAGCTGGTATTTCATCTAGTTTAATATTTTTAAATTTATTTAAATCTAATAATAATTCATTATCATTACAAATTTCTAATATATACATTAGTTCTTCTTCATCTAATTTATATAAATCTTCATAAGTTATTATATTTTTATCTATAGCATTCTTAGTTATACTAGCTAGTAACTCCATCATAAATATATCTTCTTTTGAATGACAATACATATCAATAGATTTGTTTACTTCTACTACAAGCTTTGCAACTTTTTCATTTTTAAAACCAATTTCTTTCTCTTTATCTTCATTAATAAATATTTCTATATCAGCAATAATATTTTTAACATCTTCTAAAGTTAAGTTTTTTGTCCAATATAAACCTGTTAATATAACTCCATCTAATCTATCAGCACATAATTTAGGTCTTTTATTATCAACAATAGTATACTTTTTAAAATCAATTATCTCCTCTAGTAATATACCATCCTCTTTTAAACACTCTAATAAATATTCATCTTTATCCAAAATATCTTTAATATACTGTTCTGTACTTTCTTGTTCTATATAATCATTATTCATATAATCAATAACATGAGAAAAACATGGCGTAGATATATCATGAAATAATGCTGCAAGTGTAGCTCTTTTATCTTTCGTACACATCCAAGTAATTAGAGCAACAGTTAAAGAATGATCATATCTAGATACATATCCGCTAAAATTATAGATTTCTTTTGAAGCAAAATCCATTCCACAAAAATATCCTACATTCTTAAGACGTATTAATGATGGAACTCTTAAATATTTTTCAAAATTTTCATTAAATTTTTCAATATATAATAATTCTTTATATTGTTCTATCAAGTTCATAAAACATCACATCCAAATTCTATAAATTATTAATATAATTCATAGATTTAACAAAAAAATCTATTTGATTTTGATTTAATTCCTTTTCATTTACCATATTCTGTAATTCATCAATACTAAACCATTTTACTTCAGTTAATTCTTCTTCTTGAATATTAAATTCATTTATATCTAAATCTAATTTAGTATAATACATTTTATAACAATCTTTACCATCACAACCATTTGCAAACTCAATAACTTCATTGTTAGAAATATCTATCCCTAATTCTTCCTTAACTTCAGTAATAATTCCTTCATATGGAGACTCACCAGATTTAGGATGACCACCAGTTACTCCCCAATCTCCACCTTTAGATTCTACCCTTTTTTGCATTAAAAATTTACCCTCACTATTTTGTATAGCAATCATAACAACCATTGGATAATACCCATCAGGAATTATATCCCCTTTATAATATGTTTTATCAGTTTTAATACTATCTTTATTATATAAATCTCTTTTCTCTCTCATAAAATCACCTCATTATTTTCTATTTAAAATAGTCACACTTTCAAAATGATATGTGTTACTAAACATATCTAATAAATAGACTTTATCAACATTATATAAATATTCTAAATTACTTAAATCTCTTGCTAAACTAATAGGATTACAAGAAACATATATTATTCTTTCAGCGCCAACACTAATTACATCACTAACCATATTTTTTACTAAACCAGTTCTAGGTGGATCAATCAATAAAGTATCTATTTTATCATTTATTTTTCTTATACATTTTGCACTATCACCACATAAATAATAAGTATTCTTAATATTATTAATTTTAGCATTATTTATCGCGTCTATTATACTATTTTCGTTTATTTCTATACCATAAATTTTATTATACTTATCACTAACGCATTGTCCTAAAAAACCAACACCACAATATAAATCTAATAAATTATCTCCATAACTATTATCATTAATAATATTAATCATTTCGTTAGAAAAGTAATTAATTATTAGAAAAAATGAATTATAATTTACTTTAAATAATTTATCATTAAACTTTTCTATAAAATATTTTTCTGCATAATATATTTTATCATTTACTACGATACCAACTAATTTAACTTTAATTCTTAATTTATCTATATCAATATCTACTTTTTCTTCACTATTAATAACTAATAAAATTTCATCATTATAATTAGAACGAATGATAATACTACCACTCTTTATATCAAATAAATCTTTATTTTCTAAAACTTTATTAATTGAATTTTTAGCTAGTAAACATTCTTTTATAGAAACAAAATGATGAGTATTACTATTATAATAACCCCATTCATAATTTTCTATCTTAAACTCTACTTTATTTCTATAATTAAATATATCTTTATTCTCAATTACTTCTATATTAGAAGTAATATTAGCAAACTTAGATAATATATTTTTAAACTTATTTAGTTTATATTCAATACTATCTTCATAACTCATGTGTAATAAATTGCACCCACCACATAAATCATAATAAGGACATTTTGAATTAACTCTTCTATCACTTTTATTAACATATTCTATAGCCTTAGCCACATAATATTTACTAGTTTCTTTTTCTATTTCAACTATAACTTCTTCATTAGGTAAAGTATTAGGTATAAATATTATTTTATCATTAATATATCCTATACCTCGTCCTTGATCATCTAACCTTAAAATTTTAACACTATTTTTTATATTCATATAATTTCTTCACTTCTTTTGTTGTTAAACTTCTATACTCTCCACTTTGTAAACCATTTAAATTTAAGAAAGCATATTCAACTCTACTTAATTTATCAACTAAATATCCTAATTCCATAAATACTTTTTTTATAATATGATTTCTACCTTCTACAATACTTAACTCAAGTATACTGAAGTCTTTAATCTTATTATTAGTTTTTATTTTAACTCTTGTAGGAACACATTTTACCCCATCTACATCTATGCCTTTTTCCAATCTTTTTAAATCACTTATTTCAAAGAATTTATTTAACTTGGCAACATATTTTTTTTCAATATTATTACTAGGATGCATCAATGTATTAGCTAACTCGCCATCATTTGTTAATATTAATAAGCCAGTAGTATCATAATCTAATCTACCAACAGGATAAATACGTTTTTTTGTATCAATTAAATCAACAACAGTTTTTCTATCTTTATCATCACTAACAGAGCTTATTACACCTCTAGGTTTATTTAATAAATAATATACTTTATCTTCCTCTAAATTAATTGCCTCACCATTAATAGTAATAGCATCAGTGCCACTAACTTTAGTTCCTAACTCTATAATTTTTTCTCCATTAACGAATACTTTTCCAGCTTTAATTAATTCTTCTGCTTTTCTTCTAGAACAATATCCACTATTTGCAATAACTTTTTGTAATCTTTCCATATAAAGTACCTCTTTCTCTATAGTATTTTACCATATTTTATAGAATATCTAAAGTATATAAAAAACTTCACTAATATGAAGTTAATGTTTATTGAAAATATAAAATTTATATGCTATTATTAATTTAGTAGAACATTCAAATTTGAATGTCTACCGTGTTAAGATAGACATAAGGATTTTAATCCTTGTGCCTTTTTTTATTAACCAAAACTACCCTTGTAGGAGGATAAATCTAATCAATAAAATGATAATTACTTGATATAAAATTATTACTAAAAACAATCTTTTACTCATAATACCAAACCTCTCTAACATACTTATTAGAAGGTAGACACCAAACTTAAATGTTCGAGAAACTATTATAAAGTAATTATTTTTATTAACAAGCTATTCGACAAAACTAGATAAAATATATTAAAAAAACAAATATACTAACACAAATGCCATAGCCATACCAACTAAATCGGCAAATAAACCTACACCTAGAGCATATCTAGTTTTTTTTATGCCTACACTACCAAAATATAATGCTAAAACATAAAAAGTAGTATCAGTTGACCCTTGTAAAGTACTAGCAAGTCTTCCCATTAAAGAATCAGGTCCAAAATTCTCAAATATATTATTCATAATTGCTAAACTTGCATTACCTGATACAGGTCTAAAAAAAGCCATGGTAAAAATATCAGTACTTAAATTATACTTATCTAAAAAAGGTGTTAAAAAAGAAAAAATATATTCAACAAATCCACTAGATATTAAAAGATTTACAGCAAATATCATAGCAATAATATTTGGAAATATTGAAACACATGTTTTTAAACCCTCATATACACCTTTTAAAAACGAATCATATATATTAATATGTTTCCTATAACCATATATAACAATAATTAAAACAATTAAAGGTAATATTATTATACTAAGTATCCCCATTTTTTCTCCTTATAAAATAATCTAATATTAACCCTGATATACTTGAGCAAAATGTAGCTAATATACAAGTTGGAATTACTTCAGTGGGATTTAAGCTTCCATACATAGCTCTCATAGAAATTATAGTAGTAGGAATAATTGTAACTCCACCTGTATTTAATACTAAAAAAGTAATCATCGAACTACTTGCTGTATCCTTTTTATCATTAACTTTTTGTAATTCTTGCATAGCTTTTAAACCACACGGAGTTGCTGCACTACCAAGTCCTGCCATATTAATTGCAACATTGCTAGCAATCAAACCTAAAGCTTCGTTATCATGAGGAATTTTAGGAAATAATTTTTTTAAAACAAAACTTAGTTTTTTAGCAATAAATTGTAATAATCCGCTATCTTCTGCAATTTGCATTAACCCCATCCATAAAGCAAGCATAGGTAACATTTCTAGCATCAAATCTAAAGCAACTTTTCCACTTGTTATAACTTCATTATTAATTAAATCAACTTTTCCATTAAATATCCCAAAAACTATACCAATTATTATAAATACTCCCCAAACAATATTTACCATTTAACTCCCCTAACTTATTCCAAAAAAATTCTTTACTTTATCAAAAAAACTAAGCTTCTTTTTTTTATCATTTACACTAACTTTCTCTCTCTCATAAATATATTCTTTTACTAAAACGCTATCATTTAATTTAATCATTACATACCCAACTATATCACTAACATTACCTTTATATAAAACTACTTCTTTATTTATTTTTTTATATTCACCACTAGTTAATGTTAAATACTTATCACTTTTTATATAGTAATTCTTATTATCAAAATTCTCTTTCTTTTTATCCAAAACTTTATAACTTTTATATTCTTTAAAATATTTATTATATAAATCTTCATGATCTTTAAAATCATTTGGATCATTTAAAGTAACGACTACTAAATTCATATTATCTTTTGTTGCAGTAGTAACTAAAGTTCTTCGTGCTTTTTCTGTAAAACCAGTTTTACCGCCAGTACAATATTCATAATTTTTTAACAATTTATTTTTGTTATACCATAAATAAGTTTTATAGTTAGTTTTAACTACCTTTTTTTCTGTGCTTACAATTTCTTTAAACTTATTATTCTTCATTGCTTCACTCATTAAAATTGCCATATCATAACTAGTACTAATATTTCCTAGACCTTTATCATTTTCTAAACCACTAGAATTAATAAATGTTGTCTTCTTCATACCTATACCTTTAGCTGTTTCATTCATTAACTCTACAAAGCCTTCCATAGAGCCACCAACATAATTAGCAATTTGTATTGCAGCATCATTGCCACTTCTAAGCATTAGTCCATATAATAAATTTTCTAAACTCATTTCTTCTCCAACTTCTACATATATTCCACTACCATAACTTTTTAAAACACTTTCATCTATTTTAACTATATCTTTTATATTTGAATTATTTAAAGTAACCAAACTAGTCATAATTTTAGAAATAGATGCAATAAGTCTAACTTCATTTTGATTATAACCATATAAAACTCTCTTAGTATCCATATCCATAACAGTAACACTACTAGCACTTAAACTATATACTCTTATAGGAAATAAAAATATAATAAATATTAAAACTAACTTTTTCACATCATCACCTATAAAATTGTATGAAAAAAAGGACTTAGTTAGTCCTATTCAATCTTATTAATATCTAAATAATATTTTTAAAACTTGATTAATTGTATTCATATTTAAAAATACAATTAATAAACTACTTACCAAAAATGGTCCAAACGGTAACATATTATCTTTATTTTTAAAAGTTATATACAAAGCATAAGGGAATGCTAAGAATGACGCTAATACAATATAAATTATACCTAATTTAATTCCTACTAACATACCAGCTACAAAAGATAATTTAATATCTCCTCCACCTAATGCTTCTTGTTTAAATGCTAAATACCCAAATAATCTAAGTAAATAAGCAACACCAAATATAACTAGTCCACTAACTAATGACATTAGCGCATTAATTATTCCAACATCATACCATTTTATTAAAAATATAAGTATCGCGCTAACAACTAATGGACTATCATTTATAATCATATATTTAGAATCACTTACAAATATTATAATAACTAAACTAGCAACAATAACTGCTAAAAAGAAATTTGGAGTTATTCCAAAAACTTTATAACACAAAGCAAATAAAGCTCCACTTAATAATTCCATTAAGAAATATATTGAACCAATTGGTTCTTTACATTTCTTACATAAACCACCTAATAATATATAACTTAATATTGGAATATTTTCATACCATTTTAATACGTGTCCGCACTTTTCACAATGACTACCAGGTTTAACTATAGATCTCTCCTCTGGTAATCTAGTACCAACAACCCCATAAAATGAACCAAATATAGCACCAATAATAAATATTAAATATAACATAAAACCACCTAACTTATTTGTCCATATAAACTAAACATTGGAATTATAACAGACAATACTACACCACCAACTACAACTGCTAAGAAAACAATCATTAATGGTTCTATTAAAGATTTTAATGAATTTATTATATTTTTATGTTCTTCTTGATAATAAACACTAACTTTACTCATCATTTCAGCAAGTTCTCCAGTAGATTCACCTGTAACTATCATATAATAAGCAACATCTGGAATAGCCCAATTATCTTTAAAGCTTGTACTTATTTTCTCACCAACGGCAATATTATTTATAGTATTAAACATTATTTCTTTATATATTTCATTATTTGTAATTTTTGTTAATATTTCAATACTATCAGTAATAAATACATTATTCTTTAGTAATGAAGAAAATGTTTTAGTAAATATAGTCATTTCATTATAAATTATAATATTACCAAATAATGGCAACTTCATAGCAAAATTTTGTAAACCATGTTTAACTAATTTAACATTTTTATATAAATAAACTATTATCATTACAACAATACATATTCCTAAAATAATATACATTATATTACTTTTTAAGAAATCACTCGCTGCTAATACAAATAGTGTTAGCCCATTTAATTCAACACCTGCTGATTCATATATTCCTTGGAATTGAGGTACAACATAAATCAAGATAAATGTTACAACCGCTATAGAGAAAATCATAACTGCTGTTGGATAAGTTAAAGCACTTATCATTTGTTTACGAGTAGCCTCTATTTCATTATAGTAATTAGACATATCATCTAAAGTTTCTTCTAATTCTCCAGTTGCTTCTGCTGCTTTTATCATATTAACAAGTAATGATGGAAAAGCACTACCTTGCTTATCTAAAGCTTCACTAAAACTTTCTCCCATTATTAATTGATAAACTATTGCATCAAACAATCTTTTTTTATACGGATCTTTTTTACCCATTTGCATTCCTAAAATTCTCATGGAATCAGTTAAAGGAATACCACTTTTCAAATATGTTGATAATTGTGTCAACCAAAATATTAAATCCTTAGTTTTTAATCTACGTTTTGCAAATTGTTTTTGTCCATACAATAATTCTATATATTTATTTGTCTCTAACTTATAAACAGTATAACCTTCAGACTCTAAAAAATTAAAAACTTCTTGCTTAGTAAATGCAACTAAATAACCAATTGTATCATGACCTTCACTATCCTTAGCTTGATATCTATATGTATTAGGATATTCAGTTCTTACACTATCTTGTTTATTTATTTCATTAAGTAAAATATCTCTTTCTTTAAGTTTTCTATCATTTAATTTCTTTTGCTTTAAAGTTTCTTCTTTTTTTAATTTCTTTACTTCTGATTTTTTCAAAGCTTGAGATTCTTTCAATTCTTTATTCTTTTTAATTTTATCATCAATAGAATCCATCTCTAAATTAACTGCTTTTATTACTTCTTTCTTATCTTTCTTTCTCTTAGTCTCAGCATAACCTTTATATACTGAAGAAGAAAATAAATTATATATAAATACAAATGGATAACCCATTGCATACATTGTATAATAACATCCTAAACAAAAGTATTTAAAAGGAGACAATAACATTTTAAACAAATTATTATTTTTTTTATTCTTTGCCATACATATTCTCCTTCTATTCTAACATTTTAATTATAACATATATTACACAATAACTGTCAATTATTTTTAATATTTACATATAATTAAATGAGCGTGATCTTTTATGAATAATGGAACATCTTTATCAAAAATATTAAATGGAATAAATAGTACTCTTAATATAGCTAATAAAGCAATACCTCTATATCAACAAACAAAACCTATGATAAAAACAGTAAAACAAACTTACAATACTATAAAAAATAATAAAAATGATTTATCTAATATGATTAAATTAATGAAAGTAAAAAATGCTATAAAAAAAGATATGTCCAATAAAACTAATGTAATCCAACAACCTACTAAACAAACTACCAACTCAACTTATTCAAATATAAATAATCCAAAATTTTTCATATAAAAAAGATTAGAATTAAACTAATTCTAATCTTACCATTAAAGCATCGTCTCCGATTCTTTCTTTTAATTTAATAATACGAGTATATCCTCCATTACGATCAGCATATTTTGGAGCTAATTCGTTAAATACTTTATTAACAACATCTTTATCATTATGTAAGAAAGCTAATGCTTGTCTTCTAGATATTAAAGTACCTTTTTTTCCATAAGTAACCATTTTATCAACAAACTTACGAGCTTCTTTAGCTCTAGCTTCAGTTGTTACAACATATCCATGATTAATTACATCTTTAGTTAAACCAGCTAAAATGCTTCTTCTAATACGGGATTCTCTTCCTAATTTTCTATATGCCATAATCATTCACTCCTTAATCACGGAACTTAAGTCCCATTTCTTTTACTTTATCTAAAACTTCTTTTAGAGATTTCTTTCCTAAATTACGTATTTTAGTTACTTCAACTTCTTTTTTATCAATTAAATCTTGCATTGTATTAATACCAGCTCTTTTTAAGCAGTTATATGCTCTAACGCTAAATTCAATTTCTTCAATTGGAGTTTCTAAAGTTTTTGTAATTGTATCTACCTTTTTCTCAGCTATGATACCAGTAATATCTGAAATTTGATTTAAATCTGCTACTATATTTAAGTGTTCAATTAATATTTTACTTGATAAAGCCATAGCTTCTTCAGGAGTAATTGAACCATTTGTATAAACATCCATTATTAATTTATCAAAATTTTCATTTTGTCCAACACGAGCACTTTCAACTTCATAAGATACTCTTTCAATTGGTGAATATAATGAATCTATAGGAATAACACCAACACTAGCATTATCTAATAATTCTTTATTTTGTTTTGCATCAACATATCCACGACCACAACCAACAGTCATTTCTATATCAATTTTACCACCTTCAACTAAGTTACAAATAACTAAGTCTGGATTAATAATTTCTATATCAGCATCATGTTCTATCATACCAGCAGTAACAACACCTTCTGTATTAGCTACTAATCTCATTGTTTTATTTTCTTTAGTATGATTTTTTAAAACTAAGCTTTTTAAATTGATAATAATTGTTGTTACATCTTCTCTAATTCCATCAATTTTTTGGAATTCATGTAATACACCATCAATTTTAACACTTGTTATTGCACTTCCAGGTAAACTAGAAAGCATAACTCTTCTTAATGCATTTCCAATAGTAGTACCAAATCCTCTTTCAAGAGGTTCTAATTCAAATCTTCCATAACTATTTTTTTCAACATATTCAGTTATTTTATATTCTGGTTTTTCAAAATTCATAACTTTTCCTCCTTAATTTCTTGGACGTTTAGGTGGTCTACAACCATTATGTGGAACTGGTGTTTCATCATTTATTGCTGTAATTTCAAGTCCAGCAGCTTGTAATGAACGAATAGCATTTTCTCTTCCGCCACCCATTCCTCTAACGAATACTTCAACTTTTTTAACTCCAGCTTCTCCTGCAGCACGACCAGCTTGTTCAGCAGCCATTCCAGCAGCAAATGGAGTTTTCTTTTTAGAACCTTTATAACCAATTGTACCAGCAGAAGCCCAACTAATTACATTACCTTCAACATCTGTAATTGATACAACAGTATTATTATATGTTGAATGAATATGTGCTTGACCTTCTGGAATATTTTTCTTTACTTTTCTTTTTCTTCTATTATAAGCCATAATTCTTTCCTCCTATTTACTACTTACCAACTTTTTTCTTGTTAGCAACTACTTTTCCTCTACCTTTACGAGTTCTAGCGTTTCTACTAGTTCTTTGTCCACGAACTGGTAAACCTTTTTTATGTCTAATACCTTCGTAAGAACCAATTTCCATTTTATTTTTAATATTCATATTTACTTCACGACGAAGTTCACCTTCAACTAAATATTTGTCAACTTCTTTTCTTAAAGCATTTTCTTCAGCTTCTGTTAAATCAGCAACTTTTTTACCACATTCAACTTTAGCATCATTACAAATAGTTTCAGCTAAACTTCTACCAATACCATAAATACGAGTAAGTCCAGTTTGAATATTTTTATCTTTTGGTAATTCAATATTTTTAATACGTGCCATATTTACCTCCTATTAACCTTGTCTTTGTTTGTGTTTTGGATTTTCACAAATTACCATAACTTTACCTTTTCTTCTAATAATTCTACATTTAGCACAAATTTTCTTTACTGATGGTCTAACCTTCATTTAAATCTCCTACTTTCCTCTATAAGTTATACGCCCACGTGTTATATCATAAGGTGAAAGCTCTACTGTAACTCTATCACCTGGTAAGACACGAATCATATTCATTCGCATTTTACCAGAAACGTGAGCCATTACAATAGAACCGTTATCCAATTCTACTTTATAATCATCTTTTATAGCATCTATTACTTTACCTTCGAATTCTAACGTAGCTTCTTTAGCCATTGTTCACTCTCCTGTTAATATTTCATATCCATCATCACGAACAACTATTGTATGTTCAAAATGTGCACTCGGTTTATTATCACGAGTTACAATAGTCCAATCGTCTTCAAGGACATATATTTTTCTGGTTCCTAGATTTAACATTGGTTCAACTGCCAATGTCATTCCAGATTTTAATGTTAATCCTGTATTATACTTTCCATAATTGGGAACATCAGGTTCTTCATGAAGTGAAGTACCAATTCCATGTCCAACTAATTCTTGTACAACACCAAGATTATGTTTTTTTGCATATTGTTCAATTCTTGCTCCTATATTACCTAACTTAGCACCATCTTTGATTTCTTTCAAACCAACAAATAACGCTTTTTCAGTATGATGTAATAAGTATTCTTTTTCTTTGCTTATTTTTCCTACTGGATAAGTCCAAGCAGAATCACTATGATAACCATCTTTAACTACTCCAATATCTATCGAAACAATATCTCCCTCATTAAGTACTCTTTTACCAGGTATACCATGAACTATTTCTTCATTAACTGATATACAAACACTTTTAGGAAAATCATACATATTTAGAAAACCAGGCTCAGCACCATGACTTCTTATAAATTTATCTGCTTCTTCATTTAAATACTCAGTAGTAATTCCCGGTTTAATTAATGACTTCAAATATTGATGAGTCAAATAATTAATATGACCGGCTTCTTTCATCTTAACGATTTCAGCTTCACTTTTAATAGTTACCATTACAATATCACTTTCTTTACTTCTTCAAATGTTTCATTTGGAGTATTAACTTTATCAATTATTACTAATAAACCATTCGATTTATAATAATCTAATAAAGGTTGTGTTTGATTTATATAAGTATCAAATCTAATCTTAAATGATTCTTCATTATCATCACTTCGACCAATTAATTCTATACCACAATCATCACAAATATTTGTAACTTTAGGCATCTTTTCGTTTATATACTTATTATAAATCTTATTACATTTAGGACAACTAATACGTCCTAATGCTCTTTTCATTGCTGTTTCACTATCTACATTTAAATATATAACAGCATCTATACTTAAATTTAATGAATTTAATACATTCTCTAATATGTTAGCTTGTTCAATATTTCTTGGATATCCATCTAATATAAATGGTCCATCAATACTTGATAATTTATCTCTTAGTAATTCAGTAACAATATCATCATCAACAAATTTACCTTGACTCAATAAGTCTTTAATATAATTACCTAACTCACTACCATCATTTTGTTTTGAACGTAATAAATCACCTGTAGATATATGATTATAACCAAATTCACTTACTAATAATTCACTTTGAGTTCCTTTGCCAGCAGCTGGAGGCGCAATGAAAATAATGTTTTTCATTATCTTCTGCGTCTCTTTCTACTACCTTTGTAACTTCTACTAACAATTGAACTTTCTAATTGTTTATAAGTTTCTAATGCAACACCAACAACTATTAATAATCCAGTACCACCTAAAGTAACTGTATTTGATAAATGTGGTATTTTACTCATTAATATTGGTAATGCAGCTAAAACAATTAAGAATAATGAACCAACTACAGTAAGTTTAGTTATAACACTCTTTAAATAAGCAGCAGTTTTTTCACCAGGTTTAACACCAGGGATATAACTTCTATTCTTATCTAAATTTTCACTCATTTCTTCAGGATTTAATTCCATTAATGTATATACATATCCAAAAATGAATATTAATGCTATATAAAGAATAAATCCTGTAAAACTTGTATAATTAATATAATTATTAATAAAATTTTTAAATGCTTCGTTATTTATAACTTGAGCTACCAATGAAGGTATACCTACAAATGCAGAAGCAAATATTACAGGCATAACACCAGCACTATTCAACTTAATAGGAATATAAGATTGTTCAGCGTTATATGAACTACTTGTTCTATTACTATATTGAATTGGAATTCTTCTTTGAGCTGTTTCAATGAAAATTACTCCAACAATAATTAGTACATATACTATAACGAATAGAATAAATAAACTTGTACCAGCCATTGTACTAAAATTACCAGCTAATACTAAATCATTAAATGCTGTTATAAACATACCTGGTAAAGCTTGTACTATACCCGCCATGATTATCAAAGACATACCATTTCCAATACCCTTATTTGTAACTTCATCAGCAAGCCATATTAATAATGAACTTCCTGCAGTTAATATTAGAGTTGTCTTTAAAACTGTTAAAGACCCCATACCTTTCAAATAAGCATAACTGAATAAATATCCTTGAAGAAAAGCAAATAATATTCCTAAATATCTATTAATTCTATTAATCTTTTGTCTTCCTGTTGCCCCTTGTTCTTTTAATTCTTTAAAATATGGTAATATATCCATTTGTAATAATTGAGTTATGATTGATGCAGAAATATAAGGTCCTACACCTAACGCAAATATTGAAAATGATTTTAAACTACCACCACTCATAAGACTTAAAAGTTCTAAGAACCCTAAATCACTTGTGATTGCCTTAGCACCTGGAACTATTATATTAGTACCAAGTATAAATGTAGCCAAAACAGCTAAAGTGAATAGAATTCTTTTTCTTAAATCTTTATTATTAGGACTAAATAGCCCCTTAAGATTAGAAAACATTAAATCACCTCAGCAGTTCCGCCAGCACTCTCTATCTTAGTTACAGCAGCACTAGAGAATCTATGAGCTTTAACTGTAACTTTCTTTTCTAATGTACCATTACCTAGTACTTTAATTCCACATAATTGTTTTTTAACAATACCTTTTTCTTTTAAAACTTCAGGAGTAATAACATCCCCATCATTGAATTTATTTAAATCACTTAAATTGATTGTAGCAAATTCAGTTCTAAATCTAGCATTATTAAATCCTCTTTTTGGAATTCTTCTATATAATGGGCTTTGTCCACCTTCAAACCAAGCTGAAATACTAGCACCACTTCTAGATTTTTGACCATTTTCTCCACGAGTTGAAGTTTTACCCATTCCTGAACCTGGTCCACGTCCAACTCTTTTTCTTGACTTAGCTTCAGGAGTTTTACATAAATTTTCTAACTTCATACTATAACTCCTCAACTTTCTTTCCACGTAATTCTGCAATGTGTTCTGCAGTACGTTCTGATTTTAAAGCTTCTAATGTAGCTTTTGCCATATTAATTTTTGTATTAGAACCAAGTGATTTAGATACTATATCTTTAATACCAGCTAATTCTAAAATAACACGAACAGCACCACCAGCTATAACACCAGTACCTTCTTTTGCAGGTTTAATTAAAACTCTAGCTTTTCCACATTCTCCAATTGCATCATGTGGTATAGTTCTATTATCAACGATAGCAACTTTGCATAGATTTTTATTTGCTGCTTGGATACCTTTTTTAATAGCTTCTGGAACTTCGTTAGCTTTACCTGTTCCAATTCCAACAAGTCCTTTTCCATCTCCTACAGCCATTGTAGCAGAGAAACGGAAATGACGACCTCCCTTAGTAACTTTAGTTACACGAGAGATAGAAACAACTCTTTCTTCAAGAAGTTTCTTTTTAGAGTCCATATTTTTTTCTTGTCTTGCCATAAACTATCCTCCCACTTAAAATTCTAATCCATTTTCACGTGCAGCGTCAGCTAAAGCTTCTACACGTCCATGATATTGGTATCCACCTCTATCAAATACTACTTTAGTGATTCCAACTTTTTTAGCTTTTTCAGCTATGTCTTTACCAACTAATTTAGCACCTTCAACGTTTCCACCATTTTCAATCTTTAAACTTTGACTTGAAGAACTAACTAAGGTAATTCCTTTTTCATCATCGATTAATTGAGCAAAAATGTTTGAATTAGATCTGAAAACGTTTAATCTTGGGCATGCTTCAGTACCAGCAACTTTATTACGAACACGAGCATGTCTTATTTTTCTTTGTTCATTTCTTGATTCCTTCTTAATCATACTTAAATCTCCTTACCTTATTTAGCAGCTTTCTTTCCTTCTTTACGTCTAATATGTTCACCCTTATATCTAATACCTTTACCTTTATATGGTTCTGGTTTTCTAAGTTTTCTTATATTAGCAGCAAATTCAGAAACTTTTTGCTTATCAATACCACTTATAGATATTTCTGTTGCATTTACTTGTTCAACAGTTAAATCAGCAGGAGCTTCAACAACAACTGGATGAGAGAAACCTGCATTAACGTTGATTTTGTTTCCTTGAACATTAAATCTATAACCTACACCAACTATTTCTAATTCCTTTTTATATCCTTCACTAACACCAACAATCATGTTACTGATTAAAGCATTAGTTGTTCCATGTAAACTTTTAATAATTTTTAAATCGTTTGGTCTACTAATTTCTACAACATTTTCATTAACTGTTATAGTTAAATCTTTATTAAATTCATTACTTAATTCACCTTTAGGACCTTTAACAGTTACCACATTATTTTCTACAGTAACAGTAACTCCTGCAGGAATAGTAATTTTTCTATTTCCTATTCTACTCATAGCACGTTTTCCTTACCAAATATAGGCAAGTACTTCTCCTCCTAGTTTTTGTTTTCTAGCATCTCTATCAGTCATAATTCCGTTAGAAGTAGAAATAATAGCAATTCCTAATCCATTTAAAACTCTAGGAAGTTCATCATGTTTAGCATATACTCTTAAACCAGATTTACTAATTCTTTTTAATCCAGTTATAACTCTTTCTTTCTTACCTTCAGAATATTTAAGAGTTAATGTAATTGTATCACCATTAGTATTTTTTGAAACTTTATAATCACTAATATAACCTTCTTCTTTCAATATTCTTGAAAGTTCTTCAGTCATTTTTGATCCTAAAACTTCAACAGTGTCATATTTCATTTGATTTGCATTACGAATTCTTGTAAGCATATCAGCTATTCTATCTTGTACCATAATTACCCTTCCTTTCTACCAACTAGCTTTTTTTACACCAGGTATTTGTCCTTGATTTGCAAGTTCTCTAAAACAAATACGGCATAAACCAAATTTTCTTAATACTCCGTGAGGACGTCCACATCTTTCACAACGAGTATAAGCTCTAACCTTGAACTTAGGTGTACGTTTATTTTTAACTTTCATACTTGTTCTTGCCATAACCGTTACCTACTTTCTAAATGGCATTCCGAATCCACTTAATAATTCAAAAGCTTCTTCGTTAGTTTTTGCAGTTGTAACAAAAACTATATCCATTCCTCTTAATTTTACAATATTATCATAATCAATTTCAGGGAAAATTAATTGTTCTTTAATACCTAAAGTATAGTTTCCAAAACCATCAAATGCTTTTGAAGAAACTCCTCTAAAGTCTCTTACACGAGGTAATGCAACTTTGATTAATTTTTCCATGAAATTATACATAGCTTCACCTCTTAAAGTTACTTTAACTCCAATAGGTTGACCTTCTCTTAATTTAAATCCAGCTATAGATTTTTTTGCTTTAGTTATAATTGGTTTTTGACCAGTAATAACTTCTAAGTCTTTTGCAGCTGCTTCTATAAATTTTGAATCATGACTAGCTTCTCCAACACCTATATTAACAACAATTTTATCTAACTTAGGAACTTGCATAATTGATTTATAACCAAATTTTTCCATTAAGTTATTTTTAATTTCATTATTATATAATTCTTTAAATGTACTCATTATTTTTCACCTACTTCTTTCTTAGTAGATTTTTTTGTAGTAGTTTTCTTTTCAGTAGTTTTTTTAGTTTCTTTTCCTTCGATAACTTTTACATTAGATACATGAATAGGTGCTTCTACACTAAGTATTCCACCAGTTTCATTCATTTGGCTAGGTTTCATATGTTTTTTAACAATATTGATACCTTCAACAACAACTTTATCTTTCTTTTTTAGAGTAACAAGAACTTTACCTTCTTTTCCTCTATCTTTTCCAGCTAAAATTTTAACTTTGTCTCCAACTCTAACTTTCATATATCCTCCTATAATACTTCAGGTGCAAGTGAGATAATCTTCATATAATCTTTATCACGAAGTTCTCTTGCAACTGGTCCTAGAACACGTGTTCCAATTGGACTCTTATCTTCTTTTACTAATACACATGCATTGTCATCGAATCTTATATAAGAACCATCTTTACGTCTAACACCTTCAACGCTTCTTACGATAACTGCTTTAACTACTTTACCTTTTTTAATATTTGAATTTGGTATAGCTTTCTTAACTGATGCTACTACTACATCACCAATATTACCATACTTTCTATGACTTCCGCCTAATACACGGATAACCATTAATTCTCTTGCACCAGAGTTATCTGCTACTTTTAATCTAGTTTGTTGTTGTATCATAATAACCCTCCTTACAAGATCACAGCTTCTTTAATAACTTCAACTAGTTCATATCTCTTAGTTTTTGATAATGGACGAGTCATTGCTATTCTTACTGTGTCCCCTTCTTTAGCTTTATTATTTTCATCGTGTGCACGATATTTTTTTGAATATTTAACCATTTTACCATATAAAGGATGTTTTCTGTGAGTTTCAACTAAAACAGTAATAGTCTTATCATTCTTATCACTTACAACACGACCAACAAGTTCTGTTCTTTTAGTTTCTTTCATTAATTCTCACTCCCATCATTTAATTTTTCAGTTAAAACTGTTTTTAATCTTGCTACATCTTTTCTTAAAGCGTTAATTCTATGAGGTTTATCTAAAGTACCAGTAGCTTGTTTCATTCTTAATTCAAATAATTCAGTTTTATTTTCTGCGATTTTTTTATTAATATCTTCAACAGACATTTTTCTTATTTCACTAGCCTTCATTTTTAACCTCTCCTTCTCTCATTACGAATTTTGTTTTAACACTTAGCTTATGACTAGCAAGTCTTAAAGCTTCACGAGCAACTTCTTCGCTAACTCCAGCAATTTCAAACATGATTTTGCCTTCTTTAACTACTGCTACCCATTCATTTACGTTACCTTTACCTTTACCTTGACGAGTTTCTAAAGGTTTTTGTGTTCTAGCTAAGTGAGGGAAAATATTAATCCATACTTTTCCTCCACGTTTCATATAACGTGTCATAGCGATACGAGCTGCTTCAATTTGACGAGCACTAACATATCCACCTTCTTTAGCTTGAAGACCAAAATCTCCAAATTGTAAAGTTAAGTTTCCTTTAGCTTTTCCATCATAAGTAAGTCTATGAGGCTTACGATATTTAGTTCTTTTTGGCATTAGTGGCATTACCATCAGCCTCCTTTACCTTTTTCTTATTACCAAGGATTTCTCCTTTGTAAATCCAAACTTTAACACCTATTTTTCCATAAGTTGTATCTGCTTCACTTGTTGCATAATCTATATTAGCTCTAATAGTGTGTAGTGGAACAGTACCTTCAGTATATCCTTCAGTACGAGCCATTTCAGCACCAGCTAATCTTCCTGAAACTGCAGTTTTAATACCTTTAGCTCCAGCTTTCATTGTATTTTTAATAGCCTTCTTTTGAACGTTACGGAAATTAGCTCTATTTTCAATTTGTTTAGCAATTGAATCAGCAACTAATTGTGCGTTCATATCAGGATTCTTTTCTTCAATGATAGTTACATAAACATCTTCGTTTGAAACTTTCTTTAAAGATTTTCTTAATTTTTCGATATCTTCTCCACCACGACCGATTATAACACCAGGTTTAGCAGTATGAATTTTAACTTCAACTTTATCTTTTCTTCTTTCGATTTCAACACTACTTAAAGCAGCATCAGATAAAGTTTTTAATAAATATTCACGAATTTTGATATCATTATTTAATTTAACGGCATAATCTTTATCAGCATACCAATTACTTTGCCATGATTTATTTACGCCAAGTCTTAATCCATTAGGATTTACCTTTTGTCCCATCGTTATGCCTCCTTAACTCCGTCACTAACTTTAACAGTTATATGACTTGTTCTTTTATCTCTTCTATCTACTTTTGAACGAGAACCAATCTTAGATCTCTTTAATACAGGACCTGGATTGATAAAACATTCAGATATTACTAAATCTTCATATTTCATATTAAAGTTATTAGTAGCGTTTGCAACAGCACTATTTAAAACTTTAATTATTAATCTACTTGATTTAGTATTAGTATTTTTTAATATTGCTTGAGCTTCACTAGCTTTCTTACCTCTTATTAAATCAAGAGTCATTCTAGCTTTTCTTGGAGCTACCATAGCAGATTTATGTATTGCAAATGTTTCCATCTATTTACCTCCTACTTTTGTCCTGCATGTCCGCCGAATTTACGAGTTAAAGCAAATTCGCCTAATTTGTGTCCTACCATATCTTCAGTTACATATACTGGAATAAAATCTTTTCCATTATGAACTGCAATAGTGTGTCCTACAAATTCTGGAAAGATTGTTGAACGACGAGACCAAGTTTTAACAACTTCTTTTTTATTTGATTCATTTAATTTTTCGATCTTTTTCATTAAACTAGCGTCAACGAAAGGACCTTTTTTAATACTTCTTGCCATTTAAACACTCTCCTATTTCTTTCTCTTGCTTACGATAAATTTATCAGAAGCTTTCTTATTTTTACGAGTTTTTAATCCAAGAGCTGGTTTACCCCAAGGAGTAACAGGCCCCTTTCTTCCTATTGGTGTACGACCTTCACCACCACCATGAGGGTGATCGTTAGGGTTCATAACAGAACCACGGTTTGTAGGTCTAATACCCATATGACGACTACGTCCAGCTTTACCGATGTTTACTAATTCATAATCTTCATTACCAACTACACCGATAGTAGCCATACAAGTTCCTAAAACTAATCTAGTTTCACCACTTTGTAAACGTATTAATACATATTTTTCTTCACGACCTAATATTTGAGCGCTAGCACCAGCAGAACGAGCAAGTTCAGCACCCTTACCAGGTTTTAATTCAACATTGTGAATAACAGTACCAACTGGAATGTTTTTTAACATCATAGCATTACCAACTTTGATATCTACTGCTTCTCCACTTTCAACGATTGCACCAACTTTTAAATCTTTAGGAGCGATAATATATCTCTTTTCTCCATCTTTATAAGTTAATAATGCAATGTTAGCACTACGATTTGGATCATATTCAATACTAGTTACTCTAGCAGGAACTCCAAATTTATTTCTTTTAAAATCTATTAAACGATATTTTCTTTTAGCTCCTCCACCAATGTGTTGAACAGTCATTCTACCAGTATTATTTCTACCACCAGTTTTAGTCTTTTTAACTAATAAACTTTTAGTAGCTTTAACACCTGTTAACTCTTCATTTGCTAAAGTACTCATACCTCTACGACCATTAGTCGTTGGTTTATATTTCTTTATAGCCATATCTTACACCGCCTTACATTTCTATAGCTTGACCGTCAACTAAAGTAACGATAGCTTTCTTATAAGTCTTAGTTTTTCCAGTGTATCTACCAACTCTTTTATCTTTTGCTTTAGTATTTAATGTATTTACACTTTTTACTTTTACTCTAAATAATTCTTCAACAGCAATCTTTATTTGAGTTTTATTAGCATTTTTAGCAACTTTGAAAACATAAGTTTTTCCATCGCTTGCTAACATTTGACTTTTTTCAGTTATAACTGGTGCAATAATAATTTCACTATTCATCATTATTTAAGCACCTCCTCTATATATTTAACAGCAGCTTCTTCCATTACTACTGTATCAGCATTAACGATATCGTATACATTTATTTGATTAGCCATTATAACAGCAGCATAACCTAAGTTTCTAGTTGCTAAATATAAGTTTTCAGCATCATTTGCAGTAACAAATAATACTTTACCAGCTAATTTTAAATTTACGATTAAATCTTTAACATCTTTAGTTTTAGCAGTTGCTAATTCTAAATTATCAACTATAACTAATTCATTATTTTTAACTTTGTAAGTTAAAGCAGAACGTATAGCTAATCCTCTTTCTTTTCTATTCATCTTGAATGAATAACTTCTTGGAGTAACACCAAATACAACTCCACCGCCTCTATAATGAGGAGCACGAATAGTACCTTGTCTTGCGTTACCAGTACCTTTTTGTCTATATGGTTTTCTTCCTCCACCACTAACTTCACTACGAGTCTTAGTTTTATGAGTTCCTTGTCTTAATGATGCTAATTGTAAATCAATTGCTTTCTTAACGATTGCATCATTAGTTTCAATATTCCAAATACTATCATTTAGTTTTAAATCATTAGTTTTTTCACCTTTAAGGTTTATAATATCTAATTTAGCCATTTTAAAATCTCCTTTATACTGAATTAAGCTTCAGTAGTTTCCTCGATTTCTGCATTTTCAGTAGCTTCTATAGTTTCAGTTGTTTCTTCAATTTCTTCAACAACATCAACAACAGTTTCTTCTACTTCATATTTAACTAATTCTTTAGGGTTAACTTTTCCATTTCCCTTAACTGCAGATTTGATTAAAACTAATGAATTTTTTGCTCCTGGAACATTTCCACTAACTAAGATATAGTTATCAACTAAGTTAATATCAATAATTTCAAGATTTTGAATAGTAACTGTTTCACTTCCCATGTGTCCAGCTAATTTTTTACCCTTTAATACTCTCATTGGTCTCATAGTTCCCATTGAACCTGGTCTTCTATGATATCTTGAACCGTGTGTTTCTGGTCCACGAGATTGGTTATGACGTTTAATAACACCAGCAAATCCTTTACCTTTACTAGTACCAGTAACATCAACCTTTTCTCCTATTTCAAATGTGTCGGCTTTTATAGTGCTTCCTAGTTCATATTGAGTTACATCTTCAACTCTAATTTCTTTTAAGAAGCGCTTAGGAGCAACACCTGCTTTTTTAGCATGTCCTATTTCAGCTTTAGTAGCATGTTTTTCCTTTTTATCAACAATTCCTAATTGAACAGCATTATAACCATCGTTTTCAATAGTTTTAACTTGAGTTATAACATTTGGTTCAACAGCAATTACTGTAACAGGAATAACTCTACCATCTGTCGTAAATTTTTCGGTCATACCGATTTTACGTCCTAAGATTCCTTTCATTTTCTTACCTCCAATTATTTAGTTTCAATTTTAATGTCAACACCACTTGGAACATCTAAGTGAGTTAAAGCATCAATAACTTCCTTACTAGGATTCTTTATATCAATAAGTCTTTTATGAGTACGCATTTCAAATTGTTCTCTACTATCTTTATATTTATGAACCGCTCTTAATACAGTATATCTTTGTATTTCTGTAGGAAGAGGGATAGGTCCAGATATTTCTCCACCTATTCTTTTGATTGTAGTAACAATCTTTGCAGCTGTATCATCAAGTACTTTATGATCATAAGCTTTTAATCTAATTCTTACTTTTGACATTTTTCATGTCCTCCCTTCGTTTATATCAACGTATAAACATGACTCCGTTACGAATTCCCTGTAAACTAGTTTTATTTAACAACTCCACCTAGTGTATCAGCCACCTCGCACATCATAGCCAGATAAATACATAATCCATTATATACTAACTTTATACTAATTTCAACCCCTAAATTACATTTTTTTTATTTTTTTAATATTTCTAAGATTTTAATAGTTTTAATACTATTTTCTAAAAGTTTTGTCTCCCTACTTCAAAATTTTTTTATGCATTGCCTTAATATCTAAATCTTTAACACATTTAAAAACCATGATATAATTAAATATAGAGGTGCAGTATGAAAATAAGTATTATAATACCTTCTTATAATGAAGAAGGAAATATATTAGAATTAAATAAAAAACTAACAAACGCTTTAAAAGATTTAGATTATGAACTTATATATATAAATGATGGTTCAACTGATTCTACAATAGAAAAAATAAAAAAAGTATTTGAAAGTGATAAAGAACACATAAAATATATTTCGTTTAGTAAAAACTTTGGCAAAGACGCCGCAATATATGCTGGTTTAAAACATTCTACTGGAGATTATACCTGTATAATAGATTCAGACTTACAACAAAATCCTAAATATATATTAAGCATGTATGATTATTTAAATAATCATGAAAATGTAGACCAAATAGCGATGGTAATGAAAAATAGAAATAAAGAAAATTTTATCAATAGAATATTTAAAAAGAATTTCTATAAAATTATAAATAAATTATCAGATACTAAATTAGTAGATGGCGCTAGTGATTTTAGAATGTTTAGAAAAAATGTAAAAAATGCTATATTAAGTTTAAGTGAGAAAAATAGATTTACTAAAGGAATATTTTCTTGGATAGGATTTAATACTGAATATATGTATTACAACGTAGAAAAAAGACACAGTGGAAAATCTAAATTTAATAACAAAGAACAAATTAAATATGCTTTAACCGGCATAACAAATTTTTCTATAAAACCATTATCGTTAGCGACTATAATTGGAATAATAATTTCTTTAATTGCATTTGTATATATTATAATAACAATATTTCAAGTATTATTATTTGGTAAAGACGTACCAGGATACGCTTCACTACTTATAGTTAGTTTATTTATGGGAGGTATACAAATGATATTTATAGGCATAATTGGAACTTATTTAGGAAAATCTTATATAGAAACAAAAAATAGACCCATATATATAGAAAAAGAAACTAAAGGATTCGATGAAGAAATACTTTAGTTTTTTATTTTTAAAAAAAAGAAGCATATGCTTCTCTATTCATCTTGAAAGAAATCATCAAAATATTGATCATCTGTTATTGAATTATCATTAATAACGTTAGTATCTATTTCTTTTTTATCTTCTTTTTTATTTTCTTCAACAATATTATTTTCATTTAATATATCACTAAATGTTTTTATATTACGATTATCTAAATTTAATATATCTAATTCTTCGATATTTTCGTCTTTATTATCTAATTCTACAGAATCTATATTATCTTTAGAATTATCCAATGATTTTAAATCATCTTTAAATTCATTTATAACTGTTTCAGAATCTTTGTTATCAAATACTTCAATAGTTTTATTTTTTTCTTTTTCTAATCTTTCTTCTTCTTCAAGTTCTGCAATTTTTGCATCAATTTTCTTTAAAAGTTCATCAACATCAACTTCACCACTACCTTCAAATGGATTTGGAAAACTGTTTTTCATATCATTATTTCCAGAACCAAATGGACTAGGAGTTATAAATGGATTAGGATTTCCAAAAGGATTAGAAGGTTCAAATGGATTAGGTCCCATACCTCCACTTGGCATAGGATTAGAATTTAAATTGTTCATAACCCTTTCTTTTTTTCTTTTATTAACATAATCTTTTAAATCAAATAACCCTATCTCGCCTTTAGTTCTTTCAATAAATTCAGCTTTAGGAAAAGAATTTCCCCAATTTATCTCATAACTAGGTTTCAATTTTGTTTTAAATGGGTTTAATCTAGTTCTCATTATAATAGCTTCATTCATCTTCATTTTTTGTAAATCACTTACAGTAACTAATGGAGTTGAAGCAGTTTTATCCTTTTCCTTACTTTTCTTTTCACCACATAATTTACTAATTTCTTCTAAAGCGGCTAATTCAGTTGTTAATAAATAAATTAAATTACCACAATTACTTCTTATAGTTTCAGCATCTTCTTTACCATATACATCATTTAATTGTGCAAAATTTTGTATTATAAATGTAAATCTTATTGCTCTACTACGCGCAGCAGTAACCATTGTTGTTACATCTTTTAAAGGGGGCATATTGGCAAATTCATCAAGTATAAAGTTAGTTCTAACTGGCAACTTTCCACCACATTCTTGTGCAACATCAATTAATGTCTCATAACATTGTTTAATGAATATTGTTGCTAATGCATGATATGTAGTTTTTTCATCATGAATAACCATAAACACTGCTGTTGGTTGCTTACCAATATCTCTCATGTTAAAGTCACTTTTTGATAACATTTCAGATAATTGTTCACGACTCGCAAATAATCTTATCTTTTGTCTAAATACAGCAAGTATTCCACCTTTAGTATCAGTTGGCGAATTTATAGTATTACTTGCAAATATATATGGAGTACTAGACTCACCTTTTATATTAAAATATTCTTTAATATAATTTGATGGCGGACATTTTTCTTCTCCAACTGTTGTAACATAACTTATAGAATTTAAATTTACTTCTTCCTCTTTAGCATCTTCAAATAAACCTAATGTTACTCCAGCAAAATAATCGGAAGCACTTTTTTCCCAAAAAGGATCTTGCGCTTTTTTATCTTGAACAATATTTAACGCAACGTCGTCAACTAACTCTGTTGCTTTGTCTGTATTTCCAGCTTTATATAATTGATAAGGTAATGTTAAAGGATTCCAACAATTACCTTTTTGAGGTTCACGAAAATTTAAAACAATAATTTTATACCCTCTATCACGTAACATATTTGAATGATTTTTGTATATCTCACCTTTAGGGTCAGTTATAACCATACTCTCTCTAGCCTTAGCTAAACTATAAACTAATGGATCAACAACACTTGTAGTTTTACCACTACCTGTAGCACCTATAACTAAAGTATGATTTTCACCATTATCAACCCACATATCTCTTCCATCATTAACTAATACAGTACCAGCAGCTTCAGAATCTTTATTAGCTATAGGAACTTTTACTACTTTAGATGCTGTTTTAATTTCTTTCTCTTTAGACCAACGTGCATATCCTTTTTCATCTTTTTCACCAATACTTAATCCAAACCCCTTACCTTTTTCTCTATCAAATATATAAGAAGAAACACTCGCAAAAATAGAAATTAATACTACAAAGAATAATAAAAATGTCCCTAATATATATCTAGAACCAAACCCAGCAAAAGGATTAAATCCAATAAATTCACCTTCATTTATAATATTTACTGCATTACTAACAGCAATACTACAAAGAAATAATAAGAATATACAAAATATTATAAAGATAATTAAATCTTTAGAACTAACATTAAATTTCATGATTACTCTCCTTCATTCAAACATATTATAAAACAAACAACATTTTTTTTCCATCATTTATTAGAATTTTTTACCTTTTCATAAATTACAACAGTTGAAATTAAAATTACTATTCCCATAACTCCTAAAATAATATAAAGAATATTACTTTTTTGATTTGAATTTGATAAACTGATTATATTTTCTTCTTCCGCAAAAATAATTTTTATATTTTTATTATAAGAATTTTCTCTATTTATCTCCCAATAATATATATTATCTATAACTTTATCAGCATTATTATAAGACACTTCTTTATCAGTAGAAATTTCAATACTAATATTGTTTAATTCTAAATATTTATCATAAATATCATTTATCTTTCCACTTTCTAATGTATTAGCACTAAATTTCATATCAGGAAAAACCATTCTTCCTATTTGAGTATTATCATATTCATCTTTATTAAAGTCATATTTATATTCTAATTGCAGTATAGGATCCATAATTAACTTCTTTGTATAATAAGAATAACCAAATGATAATCCTTCCTCTTTTGTATAATCGGATACATCTAAGTAATTCGTAGATAAATCAAATGCATAAACACTTTCAACTTCTTCTTTAAATTTATCTATATTTTTTATAACTACATCTTCTTTAAAAGTATTATCAACAAACTCTAACTTATAAGTTATATCACAACCAGTTAAAAAAGTCATCACAAATAATAAAAAGAATAATTTTAATTTCATATTATCACCCTTATGAACAATTTTTTTGATAATAATTTTCCATATCCACTATTTTATACCCATTAAGTCCACTAGAACTTCTCTCAGAAAATATAACTCCATAAGCTGTTCCTTTCGCTTCCGCAACCAACAATTTATCTCCTCTATTTTCTAATATCAAAACTACATGAGAATTACTTGCAGCAATATCACCAACTTTTGCTTCGTTAATCGAAATAGAAGAACCATAATTTTTAAAATCATCAGCTAAAATAGGATAAAAATTCTTACATCCTCCATTATATAATGCCCACGATACAAAGCCACTGCAATCTAAACCAGATGGCTGCCTTGAAAAACTAGTAGAATGACCCCCTGCACCTACATATTCATAACTACCCCAATTACCATTTGCTCCAGTTGAAATAGTGCCGTGTCCACCACCCCAAAAATATGGAATAATTATATTTTTATCTAATAAAGATTGAATTAAAGTGGTTGCAGCAGTAGCTGGAGCAAGCCCTGTTCCATACCCTACAGCATCTACATTATTTTTTATATTTTCATTTAAAGAATTCAATTCACTTTCTCCTAAAATTGAAATTAAAGTTTTTCCACCAGACATTATTTGACCATTACCACCATCCAATAAGTCATCACTTATATCTCCTATGCTTCCACTTGAGCCACACATTATTTTACCCGAACTACTTATATTAGAAGTTACTATTCCATTTAAAGTTTTATATGTTTCACTATCATAATGTAATCCGTCACTAGTTCCTATATTACTTAAACTACTATAACTATCAATATAATTATTAGAAAAATTATCAGCTAATTTTTTATTAAATGCTTCTATATCAGCATTAGTAACCGTATATCCATTAGCAACAGTTTTTGACTCATCAACAGGATTAACAGATAAAATATAAAAATTATTATTAGGATATTTAGCAATTAAAGACTTATAAGCTGTAATATAATTATCAATATTATATAAATCATTTACGCCTAAACCTAAAACTATAACAGCATTAGTTTTTTCTTGTAATTTAGATTCAATATTAGGTAAAGCAGTACTATTAAACCATTCATAACCTTTTCCAACCTCAGCTATATAATTCACATTTTCATTTTCAATCGAAGACTGCATACCAACAGTTCTAGAATCACCAACATATAATAGTCTATTCTCGACTTCTTCAGCACTACATTTTCTACTACCTGCACTAGAACCACTAATACTTGTACCATTAGTAAGTGATAAATTATGAACATCATCTTGAGCAAATACTGTATAAACCATTAACAATAATAATAAACATGCACCGCCACCTACAATTAATTTTATTTTTAAACCAGTAGGTATTCTGTTCCATAATCTCTTTGAAAAATTCCCATCTCCAAAAAATAAACTTGAACTTTTCTTATTACCAAAACCAAAAACCTTTGATAAAGGTGATGAATTATTTATAAACTTATCTTTATTACTAGCCATAACTTCTTGTTCACTCATATTATGATTTTTAATAGCATTATTAACTCTATTTAAACCATTACCAACTATTTTGGAACTTTTATTAATAGCTGTACTTGCAATTTTAGCAGATGGATGTGGAATCCTTCCAATAGCATTTCCAATTTTTTTTACACTATCTACTGTATTAGAATTTACTTTATATTTTTCCATCGCATCCACCACCTAACTACTTTTTTATTTTATAACAACAGTATATTCATCTAAATAAACTTCATAGTTCATAATAGACTTTTCTCTTATTATATACTGATTACCACTTTTATCATATATATTAAATACTTTATCTCCACTCATACTACTTACACTATATTTATCAACTTCCATTGAATAAGTTGATATACTAATAGAATTATTTACATATTCTTTATATTTATCTAAACTTCCAAATCTTTTATCTCTATATTCCTTATTTAAACTATTATAAGCAACTTCTTCATCATTTAACATATTATTTTTATAATCATTAAGATATTTTTTTACCATATCTTCTTCTGTAACGTATACAGGAACATACTCATTACTGCTATAATTCTTTAAATAAGTATAATCTTCAATAGTATCATTTAAAATATCTTTATCATTTATTGTAAACAAATAAATAATAAAAGTAACCAATAATAAACCAATACAAATAAATATAATTTTTTTATTTTTTAATATATTTTCCATTATTTTACCTCCTTAAACATTTCACCATCATAAGGAGTTACACTAAATAATTGATTTTCTAAATCTAAATTAACTATTAAATAATAGTCTTTTCTATTTCCTATACCATCTATTGTTTCTTCAATTAAATAGCCATAAACAAAATATTTAATTACTTTTTCATTACCAACTTGATAATATATTTTTTTAGATTTAAAACTATAATTACCACTTAATTTATTAACAAAATTATAAACATTATTAGTATCAATATTATTATTTTTTTTATATTCTTCATCTAATATTTTAATTAATTCATCTGTTTTGTTTCCACTTAAATATGTAATATACTTGTAAACACAAGAATTTACAGTGAAAAACCTAGAATAATCTTCTACCAATCTATACTTAGGTTTTTCATTCAATACAACATCTTTATCATCATTATTTAAAAATAATAATGCAACTATACATAATAAAATAATACTAATAATTATTAATAAAGTATAATCTTTCTTTTCTTTCATTAAATATCAACCCCATTATCCGTAAACATTCATATTATAAGTACCGTTTACAAACAAATCACATTCTGCTATTCTTCTTTTCTTTAAACCTTCTAAATAAGTACCTGAAGAATCACGTAATGCCTTTTGTTCCCACCAATTTGTACATAAAGCATCAGTTGAACTATATTTAGCATATGCATCAAAGAAACCATTTATATTACCACAGTTAAATTGTAAACTTGCTAATGCACCAATTTGATTTTCACTTAAAGTAATACCTTTTGTAGATAGCATTCCCCTTATATTATTTAATCTTCCTTCAACATCTTCATAATATATTGAGTCAACTATTGCCTTAGGAACTAAACTTCCAACAGATAAAGTATCAGGATTTATACCATGTGCTCTAAATGCATCTGCATTATATTTTAATGTAATACCATGACCTACAGTAGGAATATCACCTTTATTTTGATAAACTTTATAATATTCACCTTCAACAGGACCAGTACCTTCCATATAGCCTATCCATTCTAACAATTGACTACCTGCACCACTAGGTCTAGGATTGTCAGCAGAAACAAAATTTAAAGGATCTTGAGTTGATGATAAATCATTACCTCCAACTCTTACTTCAAAATGTAAATGTGCTCCTGTTGAGCTTCCACTATTTCCTACTTTACCAATTACTTGACCTCTTTTTACACTATCTCCCATTTCAACATTAATACTATCTTTAGATAAATGTGCATATACAGTATAATTATTATCAACATGTTGAATAATAACGTAGTTTCCATATCCACCACCACATGATTTATCTCCACCATCATTACAACTAACTCCATCACTTTTGGTAGATTTTATAACTACACCATCTTTACTAGCTATTACATTAGTAATTCCTTGATCACCGGGAATATCAATTCCATTGTGCTTAGAATTTGGTTTACCAGTTACTGGATGAGTTCTAAAACCATATTTACTAGAAATAGATGTTTTTGCTGGATCGCCCATTGCCATTATAGAACCACCTGACTCAGTAGTTTCATTACTTCCTATAGGCCACCAATAAAGATTGGAATTAGCACTATTAAAAGATTCTGAAACTTTAGAAAAATTATCTAAACCATACATTTCTAATACACTTTTTATTCCTGCAATAATTCTCTTTCTAGCTTTAATAATATCATCTTTATGTTTTTCTAATAACTCAGGATCACTTTCAGTAGCTTTATAAAAATCTTCCATACTTTTATATCCACTACGTTGCAACACTACATCAAAATAACTTCTTAAATGTTTTTTGTTATCAAAATAATCACTATTTTCTAAAAAATCATAAAAGAATTCTTCATTAACTTGTTTTTCGCTTGAAGTTTTTAAATAAGGAGATTTATATCCTAACTCTTTAGCAGCAGCATTACATTTTTTTTCATTTTCAGTTCCTAAAAAAGATAAACCTAAAGAATCAAAAAATGTACCTTTATACTTATCTATCTCAGCAACACATTTGCCATCAAGTACTTTAATAGAAGCTACTGAACAAGCTTGATAAGAATTTCCATTAGAATCAGTATATGTTTGAGGAGATTCATTAGCTTCACCATAACAAACAGTACTATAACCAATAAAATTATTTATCAAACTTTTTAGACTATCAGTTTCATTATCAAAATACGATTTTGCTGTAACTCTATCACCATCGTCACTACCAATAAACTTATTCTTCGTAGTTTCATCTTCATCTATTTTATATGGATTATATTTTTTTTCTTCACTAGGATCAGCAAATGAATCAGCATTTAAACCATAAAATACAGTAGCAATAATTATATTATCATTAACATATCCATATTTTTTTTGAACTTGATCTAATATTTCATATAACCTAGTATAGAACTTTTCTTTAGTTTTTAAAACATCATCAACACATTCTGTATCATCCTCATCACAAGTCGAAGTCCAAAAATTTTTATTTTGCTCTAAAAGTTTATCCCAATCAAAGTTAGAATATGCAAAACTAGCTGCATAAACACTAACTTTAATAGAAAAAAACGTTATTAAAAGAAAACTTAAAATAAGTAAACTTTTCAATAACTTTTTTTTCATTTTATCACCTACCTATTAAAATCCTCCGCCAGAACCAAATGAATCTAATTCTTCTTGAGTAAGGATTACATTAATTCTCATACGTCTACTTCCACATACAAACAATGCCTCTCCTTGACTATAACCTTTAATGCTTTCCTTTTCATTATCATTTAAATCTATTAATCTAGATAAATCTTCAACAGCTTGTTTCTTTAATCCCATAACTAAGTAATATGAAGCATTATCAAATATTGCTTTACCATGAACTATTACATTTTCAGCAGCAAAGTCTGTAGGTTGTTGAGTAATTATTATAGTACCAGTATTATACTTTCTACTACGTCTTTGCATTTGAGCTAAAAACTCAGCACCTAATTCATTTCTACCGCCTAATAAAACATGAGCTTCATCTACCATTAATACTGTATTAACACTAGGATCTAAACATAATCCCCAAGCATACTTTAATATATTAAAGAATAATGCATTTCTAATACTTTCATCACTATTCATTAATTCACGAATATTAAATACCATAAAATCACTATCTTGACTTATAGTTGTATGACCATTAAAGTAATATCTTAATTCCTTAACAAAAGGACGAATCTTTAATTCTAATCTTTCCATTACATCTTTTTCACGAGTTGCTTCAGGCATAGATAAAAGTTTACCTTTAATAGTACTATATACATCATCAAATGTTGGATAATCTTTAGATGTAAAACCGCTAAAATCAGTATTAAAATCTATTTTAAAACGTTTATAAGTATCTTGAACAACTTCACTAAACATAGCTAAAACATCTTCTTCAATATCAGGACTATAATATTTCAAGAATGCTTTTAAAGATTGTAACGTACGAGTTAATACTGTATATCCTAAACCATTTTTTAATTCTTCTTCATCAGCATCTACAACTACTTCTAATGGATTTATAATACCAAATTGACCACCCTTACCTAAGTCAATAAAATCTCCTCCAAAAGATTTAGTCATTTCTTCTAACTCACCCTCTGGGTCAATACAAATTAATTGACAACCATTTCTAATATGAGTTCTTAACATTAACTTAGCAGCAGTTGATTTACCACTACCACTTGTACCTAAAATAATTAAGTTAGCATTATTTCTATTAAATTCTTTCTTAGTTTGATATAAGAATTGATTAAATAGAACAACACCACCAGAGAAGTCAACTCCTAATAAAGTTGGAGCAGTAAATTCTCCTCCTGGGTCTTTTATACTATCAAACACAAATGGATACATTGCAGCAATTGTTGGACTTGGTATTGGAATACCAACTCTCTCTTCAATATCTTGTTTAGGGAATATTGGTATCATTGATTTAAGTACTTTTTCTTGTTCAAACATCATAGGAATACCACGCATACCTAGAGCATCTAAATAATTTCTAGTTTGCATCTTTTTCATTTCTAATTCTTCTTTAGAATCAGCAGATAACATTACATGCATTTGGAAATCAAATATTTTAGATTGAGTAGCTGCTAACATAGAAACAAAACTTTCTAAAGATTCATAATCTTGACGAATACTTTCTTGCATTGTTCTATCATTTTCATGTTGATATCTTTCTTTTAAGTCCGCTATCTCTTTATTAATCATTTTACTCATTGTACTAAATTCAATTGGAATATGTTTAACAACAACTTTAACACCAGGTAAATTAGTAACATTACTTAAAAATCCAGGACCAATTAATTTAGGATAATTAATTATTGTTAAAATAGTACAATATTTATCACTTATTACAAAATCATTTAATTTAAAATCTATTCCCTTTGGAGCTATTTCACTCTTAAATGTATTAGACACTACTCATCACCGTCCCAAACTCACTCTTCATATTCCCGTTAAAGAAACTATCAATTACTACTCTTAAGTCTTCATCACTTACTTGTCTAGAATTTAAACCAGATGTAGCAAGATTACTAATTAAAGTATGAATTCTTTTTTGTAATACTTCAGTTTTCTTATCTCTAAACAAAATATAATATTCAGTATCTACTGCATTAACAGTTGTATTTCTAAACATTTCACCTTTATCTATATCTTGTTTAATTAATTTTCTTATTTGTTGACTTTGAACATTGTTATACATTAATTGTAATTGTGCCAAATACATATTTATATCAACAGGTCTATCACAAACAACCAACCAAAATTCATAATCAATTACATTATAAAAATTTCTTAAATTAAATATAATATTATTTTGTTCTTGATAATCAAGAATAAATATATTTTTAGGTTCTATTCTAACTCCAGTTACATAATAATCATTATCTAACTGTATCATACCATTCTTTATAGTTTTAATAGGAACCCAATCTTCCGTATATTTGCTAGTATTATTATTTTTCGCCACGATTCATACACCAACCTCTCCAATAATGACTTCTTCTATTAGTAAAGTAATTATAAACATTACCTATAAAAGTTCTAATATTATGATGATTTGGTACTGGAAGTACCAAAAAAGCACTTATCAAAGCAGGAGTAATTATCATAAAAGCCTGCTTTAAATTACTTGTATCCATTATAAATAACAATAAGAATGTTATTACACAACCAGTACCAAATATAACTAAATCAGTAGGATTAAAGAAGCCAAGTATCAACATAGACTTCTTTGAATTCGCTGGTATCAAATATCCATTTTCACCCATTTTTTATTCCTCCTAATATCATTTTTTATCTTTTCTTTCTTGCTCTAATTTAGTTTGATGTTTATAAGCTACACTTAATTTATCTGCACTTAATTGACCTTTTAATGCACCAGAAGAACCATTTAAACCTTCACGAGCTTTTCCAGTAATAGGATCTATAGAACCATCACCTTCCAATAATTTAACAATTAAATCTTCGCTAACTAAATTTCCATTACCATCTACAACTTTATTATCTTTTATAGTTAATGAACCAAGTTGATCCATTTGAGCATCACTTAATTGTAATTTCTCTCTTATTATTTCTAATTCTACTGGATCTGAATTTAAAGATTGACTAAACTCATATGCAACATAAGCAGCATTTTGAAGATTATTTTTAATTGCATCTACACGCTTTGACTTCATTTGTTGTTCCAATCTACTAATAGCATTATCTAAATCAGCACCTGCAGAAATACCGTCATACCCATGACCAGCAGCTTGAGCTGCTTTCATTTCTTTTAAACGTGTATCCATCGCTGTATAACCACCACTCTTATACATACTTTCATAATCATCAAAATGACTTATTACATCTTCCTCATATTTAATAGTATCTAATATATCTCGACCACCATCAAACCCTGTCCAAGAACCAGCAGCAGCTACAGAATCTCCTATACGACCTTTTATAACTCCTCTTAGATTACCGCCATGCAATGCTTTATATTTAGCTCTTTCTTTTCTTTTTGCAGTAGTTTCATCAATCGCACGATCAGCATTCATCCCTAAATTATCTAAAGTGCTTCCATAGCCAGCTTTAGCTCCTCTTCGAGCACCTCCTACTAATCCACCTACAGTGCTACCTATAACACTACCAATACTCTTTCCTTCTCTAATACTTCTAAACATATTACGCGAAGCACTTCCAAATCCTCCTCGAGCCAGTCCCATTGCTCCCATTGCAAGTTTATTGTCACTAAGTTGTTTCTTAGGACTTTTAAGACTAAAGTTCCCTTTTCCTCCACCGAAGAATTGTTTAAATAATTCTGGTGCTTCTAAAGCAAACTGTAATATTCCTAATATAACTACAACTGATGCTAAACCAGATAATAATGAAAAACCTCCAGTAGTTGCAAATAAATTAGAAATAACATCTGGAACTAAACTTACTCCAAATAAAGAAAAATATATTATAATTAATCTAATAAATACATCTAAATATGTATTTAATAATTCTTTTAACCATTTATCAAATATAGCTTCCTTTTGTTTCGGAACAATTCTCATCATTACAGTTATAGGTGATACAATTTGTAAAAATCCTAACTTAGCAACTCGCTTTCCAATTGCTAAAGTATAACATACAAACATATACAAACCTAAACAACCAGCTATAAATGCTAAAAAATAATTAAATTCAAAAGTATCTTCATCACCTTTTATTCTATTAATAAATTCCGAATCTTCATTGAATACAGCCATATTTCCAGAATATTTTGCCATATCTACATCATAAACATAAAAAGCACAAATTTTCTTTTCATCTTCAGTATCTATTTTTCCATTTTGAGTATCATCACTACTTGTATTACCTTCATCAAATGTATAATTACAACTAGAATCATTTCCACAAGTCTTTAAATAATTAACACATTCATTATAACCAAATTTTGTTGGATGATAAAAAGCTGAAAAAATGGTTGGAGCAACTATTCTTGCTCCTTTTTCCACATCAGGCAAAGCATTATACAATTGACATGATGCAGATAAATTTGTAGTTACTTGATTGTCGTTATAACCAAACCAAGTTGCTATTTGTTTTATACCACCTACAATAGTACCACCTACACAGCCTATAACACCACCAGCTGCTGCTCCTATACCAAGCCCCGCAGCATGACCAATAATATTTCCAACAACCGGAACCGCTGAACCAATTGTAGTACCTCCTACAGCTCCAACAGTACCACCAATGGCAGCACCGCCAGCACCACCTTTAACACAATAAGTACCAATAGAAACATCTTGTTTTTCAGCATCAATATGTGTATTTAGCATCTCCATATCAGCATAATCACAATCATCTTCAGAAGTTGAATCTCCTAATATAATTTGTCCAATAATATTACTATTTAATACATGATATTGAAACGTATTCATATATTTAAATATTGTTGGCAACAAAATAATTAAAACTAAAGATATTATAGTTTCTTTAACAATTTTTGTAGTTTGACCTGTACTTTTCTTTTCTTCAGGATTTATAATCATAAGTACAAGATTATACGCAAAAATAAATAGCATCGCTATTCCCATTATTACATACAATCTACCTGTAATTTGTTCAAAAACTTCATCACTAAACAAACTAACATTAGCTACAGTAACAAATAATTGATAAATAGTTGAAATTAACCCATATACCATAGAGTTAAGACTTAACCATATACTCATCCAAGTTTCAGCTACTGCTTCAGTAAAAAAACCACCTAAACTTAATAAACTCATTTTGTCACCTCTACTCTATACAAACATTACTATCAATTGATACTAAATCTAAAAGTAAATTAATTAATACTGGCAAAAAGAAAAGTATTATAGCGCATACCAATCTTTTCAAAAGTATCTGAAAAGCTTTTTTTAAACCTTTATCATCTTTAGCAGTTACTGCTTTAATAAAATCATAAGTACTTAAACCAATTATCAATAAAGGAACTATTATTTTTACAAAATCAAAAACATTTTGTAAATCTTGTTTAACATCTCCCCAACTATTGCAATCTAAAGTATCAGCAAAAACAATAGTTTTAAAACTATACATTACTAAAAATATAATCATAAATATATATATAAATTTCTTATTACTCTTCATAAAAATTCCTCTATCTAAAAATTAGTATTATACGTATAAAGTATAACATAAAAAAAAACAACAGTAAAGTTGTTTATTTTATTAATTACATTGACTTGGATGTAAGAAACAAGTTTCACAAGTTTTGAAACTTTCAGCATCTGCTGAATAATCATTAACAAATGTACCAAAAATCCATAAAACTAAATTTGGAATTAAGAATATTACTATACCAGCAATAACTCTATAAATTAATCTCTTAGTTTGTTTCTTAATTTCATCTTCTTTTTCTGCTATAACTGCTTTACCAAAATCAAATATACCTAAAGCAATAATTAATAAAGGAATAGCAATTTTAAATACTAATAAAATATATCCTATAATTTGCACTATATCTTTCATTTGTGTACAAAATGATGTAATATCAAATCCAGCAGCTAAACTAAATAAATTCATATCAATACCTCTTCTTTCTTTATAACAATATTTTAAAAAATATAACCTTTATTGTCAACCTTTTTAAAATCTTTTGCCAAATAAACCACGTTTTTTAAAATTATCTCCACACTTAGTATATCCTAATTTAGTTAATAATTTATCAACGCTTATAACTCTATCTAAATTATCTCTAAAATTAGATACTACACTAAACACTTTAATTTTACTTTCAACTTCGAACTCAGCAACTTGATTATCATCCATATTAGTTCTATTAATAACAACCTTTTCTCCACTTAGTTCTTCAAATATTTTACCATTTCTTCTAATCAACTTTGTCATTTTAATAGTACCAGGTTCAATTAAATATATGATATCAGAACAAAACGCTTTGCTATCTACTGCATTTAAATCAACAATAACAGCATCAGCATCTTGATGATCTTTTATTTTTTTCAACACTTCTTCTTTACTAGTACAAGAATATAAATTAGGAGTATCAAAGAAAATAAAATCTTGTTTATTCATCTCTATACCGATAGCTTTATACTTTATATTCAATTGTTTTACCATTTGTACAACTAAAGTAGTTGCACCAGCATGTTCAGTTAAATTTACAACACCAATAATCTTTTTATTACCATTATATTTATCAGGTAAAACGAAATCTTGAAAAGTAAACTCTTTATCATAATTAATCCCTAATTCTTCATCTATTTCTTTATTTATTTCATAAGAACTTTTACTAATTTGTAAATTTGATACATCTTTAAACTCTTTAGGACTATTAAACATTTCAATAATTTCATTATAATTTATAGTAAAATTATAAACTCCTAAAGTAACTAAATCACTTATAAAATTTTCATTATTACTAATATCATTTAAATATAATATAATTTTTTTACTATCTATACTCTCAAATAACTTCTTTAAATTATTATAATCATTATAATCTTTAATAGCAGTTACATCTAATATCATTTTATTAAAGAAAAAATTAGTAAACATATCAATTAATTCTTCTACAGTATAAATACCATCTACACTTTTAATAACATCTATACTCAAACTATTAAGTTCATATCTTTTCTCATTACTAACTATAACATTCATACTTTAACCCACCTTTAACATGTTGAAGTATCATTTGGAAAATAAATTGATTCCGTTTCCCCTTTTATTCTAAAAGTTGTTAAATCACCAAACATAGGTAAATCTATTTTAAAAAACACTACAACTCTAAAAAATTCTTTATCAATAACTGTAGTTGAAGCATCATTAGCATCTTTAGAAATACAATAGTAACCCTTATTACTACTACTCTTACTTCCATCCAAATTATATGCAATATATTCGTACGGATTTTTATCATTTTTTTCCGGACAAGTCCCAGGAACTAAATAACCATCTGTTTTTAAATATTCCCCTATTTTCTTTCTAGCACAAGGATTATTGCCTTCATATTTACTAATCAAATCAACAATATTATTCTTTACATCAAATGCTTTCGCATAATTTATTGAAACAGCTAAAAAAGAGGCAAAGAACACTATAAATGTTATTACCAACCCAAATAACCAAGTTCCTCCAATTGCCTCTCTCATATTTCATTACCTCACTTTTAATTATTTAGAAAAAATAATCATGCCAGTACCAGTTCCAGTACCAGTACCAGTTCCAGTTCCAGTTGAATTTGTTGTTTTATCATCACAATATACTGTACCAGTTGTTGAACATTCATCATTTTGACAGTATTCACATTTAACTTTACCACTTGTACCATCTGGTTGACAGTTAAATGCTTGTGAACAACGTGTAGAAGCTGTAATTCCAGACTTTATAGAAGGCCAAATTAATGTAGTAAACAATACTCCTACTGCCGCAATAGCAACTACTGCTACGGCAGTCATACTTAATTCTCCACTTGCTTCTTTCATATATATATCAAATCCTTTCCTATTTTATACTTATATTATATCAAAACTAATTCGTTATACAAGTATTTAATTTTACTTTTACAAATTATTAACAATCTAATTATCACTTATATTACAATTACCAGGTTTTAATAAACAATCAGCACAAGTTTTATATTGACCTGTTTCAATAATATTTAATTTATCACTCATACTAAATACTACAGCTACTATATTTGGTACAAAGAAAACTATTAAACCAGCTAATATTCTTATACCCAATTGTTTAACTTGTTTACCTAAACTTTTTTCATCTTTATCTATTACAGACTTAGCTAAATCAAATGTTCCTAAACCAATTATGATTAAAGGAACAGCAACTCTAGCTATTAATAAAACATATCCAAATAATCTCATAACTGTTTTAATGGAATTTTCATCACAAGGATTTTCAGCAACATATTCTACAGCTTGAGTAGTTGAAGGTGCAGCATTAACATTCATTGCACAAAACATAAAAAACGATAATATAAATAAACTAAATACAAATATTCTTTTCTTACTACTCATATTCATACTTATCCCCCATCTTACTTTGAATGAATTTTTTATAAATATAATATCCACCAGCTATTAACGCTAATATTAAAATAATTATAAATATAATACTTAATGCATTAGATTTTTCTTTTAAGGATATATCAAGAACATAAACATTTTCAGTTCCATCTTCTGCAGTAACAGTTATAGTAACTCTACTACCATCAGTTAAATTTTCATTACCTGTAATAGTTACTACCGCTTTCTCATCCTCTACTTCATAATCTATTTCCAATTCACTAACTTGAGAATCCAATTTAATTGGATATTCATTGATTTTTGAATTGAATGGTATATTATATCCTTTAACACTTAAAGAACTTAATTTAGCATTACTAGACATAATATAAACTTCTTTTGAAATATTAATTTTATATTCAGTAGAACTATTATCAGTACCAATTACTATTATACTAATTACACTACCATTTTCTATATTAGTATTATTCTTTATTTCTACTTTACTATTTTCATCTTCTGGTATAGCGGTAATATCTATTGAATTAATAGTAGAATCTACATTTACTGTATATTCATAAATTTCTGGATTAAAAACTATATTCCCATTAGATAAAGTTAGTGATTTTAATTTTGTATTAACAATTACTGCTGTTGTTGTAGTTGTTGATGATGTAGTTTTTGTTGTTTTTGTTTTAGTAGTTTTCTTTGTAGTAGTAAACTTAGCACCATTTGAGGTTCTAGAACAATCATAATCAAAAACAATATAACAACTTCTAGTTTCTCCTATATTACAAACTTTATTAGTGAATTCTTTACATGTATCAGTTACTGTACTAGTATACGGAGATTTGTTCCCATTAGAACAACTATATGTTTTAGGATTATCATACACCAATTCGTAATTAAAGTTATTTTTACATGTTGCAGTTACGCTATACTGACGTTGTTCAGCATTAATAATACTTGGAAAAATTAACATTCCTATAACAAATAACAATAAATTTTTCTTCATATTTTCAACTCCTAAAAAAAGAAGATAATATGATTACCTTCTCTAACTTTTCAATCATATTCTATATAAATATGATAAACTATTTTATTAATAAAATCAAATATTTTTAAATAAATTGAATTTTTTTGTTAATAACATAAAACTATATGATATTATTGCTACTATTCCCAATACTATAAAATATGTATTTACTCCTAGTTCCTCTTGTTCTCCTGGATCAGCACTATTATAATTATTTCCTACATTTGTATTGTTACTTACTTGATTTTCTAATTGTACCGAACCATTTCCATTGTCACTTGTACATGTTATATAATATTCTTCTGAAAAATATCCTGTTCCGTTTATTTTTGTTCCTTCTTCTACATAAGGAGAATTACCTGTACTACCTAATGTATAATTTATATACTTTTCTCCATTAGAACATTTTACACTTCTACTTAATACTTTTTCTAAATTTAATGAATTTACATAACTTATACTACATGTTGTTCCATTACAAACTGCTTTACCATATACTGTTACCCAATCATTTCCATTTACATTTGTTGTTGTTATCCCATTAGTATAATTAGATTGTAATGTTGAATAATTATCATCACCCGGATCAGCATTAGTTGCTGCAGCATTTACATTTAATCTTACAGCAACTAAACTAATCATTATTATATTTAGTATTAATATCTTCTTCATCTTTACCTCTCCTTATTCTTCAAAATACTCTCTATTAGCTTTCGATTTTTTCTTTACTATTATTATGCCACTACTTACTAATATTATTACAACTCCAGCCACTATTGAAGCTATTTCTATTGTTTTATTGAAAGCATCTTTCTTTATGTCTATTGAATAAGTCTCATATTCTCCATTTTCAGCAACAACTTTTACTCTAACTGTACTGAATCCAGTTAACTCATCATTACCTCTTATGAATACTTCTGCTCTATTATTATTTGGTACAGCAGTTATTACTAAACTCTTTTCTTGTTTTATCTTAACTGTATATTCTTTTTTATTTGGATCAAAATCTATAGCTTTCTCATAATTTAATACTCTTAAATCTTTTAATGTAGTATCATTTGAAACTTCTAATCCAAACTCTTTTCTTATTATCGTTAATCTATAATAACTTTCTTCATTTTCCTTATCGATTACTCTTATTTCTATAAAGTTTTCTCCAACATCTAAACCTATACCCTTATTAGATACAACTTTATATTCAGTATCACTCTTTTTCTTAATACTTATACTAGCAATACTATCTTCATCTTTTAATACACTATTTATATCTATTGTATCAGTTTCATAACCAACACTTAAACTATAATTTGCTATATCTTCTTCGAAAGGCATATATACTCCAGGAATTACTAAATCTTCTATTTGTAAAGATTCTTTTGTTATTGTATCAGTACCTTCTTTTACAAAAGTTAATACATAAGTTCTTGTACTTCCTGTTTCACTTTTAACTTTTATTAATTTAACTGTTGTATCTCCATTAATATCAATTATATCAGGTTCATAACCACTAACATAACTAGCTTTATTACTTGCTATAGTTGCTTGAACATCCACACTAGTAGTTGATTTAGGAACTTCAATTTTATAATCAGTTACATTAGCATTAAAGTTAATATCGCCAACATTTAATATTATATCACTTAAAGTATTATCACTTGTTCTACTATCAGTTCTAGTTACTAATATTGTATATGTTCTAGTAATGCCTTCTTTATTTTGAATCTTAATTAATACAGTATTTATACCATAATTCAAATTAACTGTTCTTGGTTCAAAACCATCAACATATTTAGAATCTGTACTTGTTAATGTTGCATAAACACTAACAGTTGGTGAATCTACTTCTAATTTATATTCCATATCATATGGGTTAAATGCATCTGCAACGACTTTACTATCTTTGCTTAAATCATTTGATAATCTAACATAATTATTGTTTTTAACATCAGCAACTTTATATGCTGTACCTGAACTTACAGGATTTTGAACATTACCATTTGCATCATATAATTGTAATTTATTAATTGTTGTATTCGTATTAGTAGTATCTATTACAGCGCCACTAACCGCATTACTTATATTACCTTTGCTATCTCTTACCCAAATATATTTAACACCCGGACTTGATTCTATTGTAAATGAATTACCATTAATTGGTACCCAAGTATTACTATCAGTTGGAGTTAAATAATAATCACTAGTAAAATATGAATCAATAACTCCTTCTTTAGCAGTAGCAGTTACTCTAATTGTTCCATAACCATTACTTTGTACTATTCCACTTGTTACGGATAATGTTGGTTTAGCACTATTTCCTTTTGTACAACTAACTCTATAAGTTCTTGTACATATTCCTTTAGAATTACAACTTTCTTTACTTTCAGCAGATACAGCTGTTCTGTCAAAATAATATCCGTTCTTAGTATCACATTTATAATATTCTTCTAAAAGTTCTTTAACTTCAGCATTAGTAGCATCTTTATCATAACAAATTGTATAAGAACTAGCCTTTCTCATACTCTTCATAGAAGTGTTAGAACATTTATTATCTTCCAACTTATCACAAGCTTTTTTAGCATCACTTTGATTATCATCTAAATAATCTTTATCAATAGTACCATTTTCACTTATTTCACCACTGGATTTCTTGATTTTAGTATAATTACAAGCATCACTAGTACAAGTTGTTATATATAATTGGTCTCCACAAGAATAATTTTGACCATTTAATTTTACATATCTATATCCTACATCTTCTGGAGTAGCAGTAGCAGTATTATCCGCACTACACGCTGCACCTTCATAAGTGCTAGCTAATTTCATTCTATAAATTTTTCTATATTTTCCAGTAGAATTTTCATAATAATAACAATAATCTGTTCCACTTTCTTTTGTACAATACTCTATCCAAATTTGTTGTCCACATGTAAAATCTACAGAACCACCATCAGCAACATAATCTTTTTGTAAATATCTATATCCTCCGATATCTTCTCTATAACATGCATAAAAATCTGTATTAGCACTAACAGTAAATGAACTATCTTTAACGATTACATTACTATTACAATTTGGAGCACCATTTGAAACAGTTTTAGTCCATCCAATTAATTGACCTTGTCCATCTCTATACATACTTGAAGAACTAGCTGGAAAATTAACTTTAGTACCACCAGCAATTCCAGTTTTTTGACAAACTCCAGCAGTTGGAACTGAAAAACCAGCATCACAAGCTAAACCATATCCATAATTTTGATCAAATAAAACTTTATAAGTTATTACCGTAGGAGAAGAACCTCCAGAAGAACCTCCAGATGTTCCACCACTTGAGCCTCCAAAAACACTACAACTTCCACTAGTAATATTACAACATCCATTATTGTTATTCCATAAATGACATTTACCTGAAACTACTTTAGCATTACAACTAGATTTTGTCCAAGTACCATAATTAGATTGTCCACAAGTATTTCCATTTTTCTTACTTGAAGTATTACAACATTTATTTGTTGAATCATAAGTATATCCTCTACCTGTACATTCACTTATACTTCCCCAAGCTTTATTTGTTGTGCCGCATGTACTAAAACTTGTTGTTACTTTTCTTGTTGTAGTCGTATTAGAAGAACTTAACCCAGCATAACACGCGCCTTGTCTCCATATACATCCACTACTTGTACACTTACTATGATCTTTTATACTTCTACAATAACTTGTTGTTATCTTTCTTGTAGTTGTTGTAGTTTTCTTAGTAGTTTTCTTACTTGTTATCTTTGTACCATTATAACAAGCATTTTGTCTCCATATACAATTATAACCACCTGCTGTCTTACCTTGACAATTAGTTTTTGATTTTATTGAAGTACATGTTGCAGCTTCTACAAACATTCCCATAATGAAAAAAAACAACATTCCCACAAATAACTTACTTAATTTTCGTTCATTAAAAGTTTTACTACTCATATTAAAACCTCTCACTTTCTATTTTATACATCTTAATAATACTATATTTATTAAAATAGTTCAAGATATAAATTTAAAAGACTATTCACATGAATAGTCTTCCAAAAAATTCCTAAATAAATTATACTTTATAACATTATTCTCTATATAATTATAATTATCTTTTTCTAATTTATATAAACCAATAATACTATCTTTTAAATTCTTATATAAATCTA
>JAZLAK010000019.1:0-3301 GCA_045613165.1 Bacilli bacterium
ATATAAAGAATATGAGAACTTTAATTAGTATCTTTAAAGATTTAGAAATAGATAAATATAAAATTTTATTAAATAATAGTATAAGAGAAAATAGAGAATATTTTGACTTATATGATATAAAAGATATTATAAAAAGTAATATAGATTATGAACTTAGTAGTAAATTTTATATAAAAGATATTGATAAATTTGTAATGGATGGAAATATTGTAACTTTAAATAAAAAATATATCAGTACTAAAGATTATAAAGTATTAGAAGGCATCATTAATGACGTAATAGGTGATAAAGATGAGTAAGAGTTTAATAAGTGCATTTGAAATAGAAAAAAATAAAGTTAATGAAGATGTTTTAAATGATTATGATGTATTCCCTGATAAAGATTTATTAGAAGATTTGCGTACTAAAATTATTGAAAATATAATAGATAAAGAAGTTCCTGAAGGACAAACTTTAAAAGATTTTATAAATGATGAAATAGATAGAAGTATTGAAGGATATGATTTAACTAATTTAGAAAGAAGTCATATATTCAATATGATAGAAGATGAGATAAATGGTAGTGGACCGTTAAGTGAATTATTAAAAGATAAAGATATTACAGAAATAATGGTTAATGGACCTCACGAAGTTTATATAGAAATAGACGGTAGAATAATTAAAGATGAAAGTGTATCTTTCATAAATGATGAACATATTGTACGTACTATTCAAAGATTAATTCAACCTTTAGGAAGAACTATTGATAGCGCTAATCCGATGGTAGATTCAAGATTGGGTGATGGTTCAAGAATAAATGCTGTTATACCTCCTTTAAGTGTTAAAGGTCCTGTTATAACAATACGTAAATTTAAAGATGAAATGGTTTCTATAGATGAATTATTAAGAATTGGTACTTTAACTCCTTATATGGCTAGATTTTTAAGTGCTGCTGTAAAGGGTAAGTTAAATATTATAGTATGTGGTGGTACTGGTAGTGGTAAGACAACATTATTAAATATATTAAGTGGTTTTATTGATAATTTAGAACGTATTATTACTATAGAAGATGCTGCTGAATTAAGATTGCATCAAGATCATGTTATAGCGCTTGAAACTAGAACAGTTAGCTATGAAGCTGGAAATGAAGTTACAATAAGAGATTTAGTAATAAATGCTTTACGTATGAGACCTGATCGTATTATAGTTGGAGAATGTCGTGGTAAAGAAGCTTTTGATATGTTACAAGCTATGAATACTGGGCATGATGGTTCTTTAACTACACTTCATGCTAATGGTGTTACAGATTCTTTAAATAGATTAGAAACAATGGTTTTAATGAGTGGTTTAGAGATACCTATTAGAGCTATAAGAGAGTATATAGAAAATGCTATTGATATAGTAGTTAATATCGAAAGAATGAGTGACGGCAAAAGAAAAGTTACTAATATAAGTGAAGTAGTAGGTATAGTAAATGATGAAATTAAATTAGAACCAATATTTGAATTTGTACAACATGGTTTAACTGAAAATGGTGAAGTAAACGGTGAGTTTAAATTAATAACACGAAGACCTAAAGTATACAATAAAATTGTTGCTCATGGTATAAAAGATATAGAAGATATATTTGGAAACTTTAAATAGAAAGGAAAATAGATATGAGTGCTAGTTTTATATGGTTATTAATATTGCAAATTGGATTAATTCTTATAGCGGCATTATTGTTATATGTATATTTAAAACAATCTAATTCTATAAGTTTAGAAAATAGATTTTCTAAATATTCATTAACTAGCACTAAAGATGAAGAAGTTCCTTTTTTTGAAAAAATATATCAATATATATGGAAATTAATAAAAAGATTGAGTTCTTTGATAAGTAAAAGTGAAGTATTAAAGAATTATGGAAAAAGTTTTGAAAAGTATATTAGTTATGAAGAAAAAGAGAAAAAAAGTGGTTTAGATTATATAAGTATAAAATTTTTAATAAGTTTTATATTAGGAATTATTTATATTATAAGTTCTATGTTAAGATTTAATTTTAATTATATGTTTTTAATACTTATTATGTTTATTAGTTTCTTTACAATTGATGTATATTTTTCGTTGGAATATAAAACAAGAAGAAAAAGAATAGAGAATGATTTATTAAGTGCAATTATTATTATGAATAATGCATTTAAAAGTGGTATGAATATAATGCAAGCTGTTAGTATAGTAGAAAGTGAATTAGAAGGACCTATTAAAGATGAATTTAAAAAGATAAGTATGGATATAAAATATGGGTTGAGTTTAGAGACAGTATTTGATAGGTTCTATAATAGAGTTAAAATAGAAGATGCTAAATATATAACTAGTAGTTTATCATTAATAAATAAAACTGGTGGTAATATAGTAAGGGTTTTTGGTGCTATAGAGAAGAATTTTTACGATAAGAAGAAAATAAAAGATGAAATGGATTCTTTAACTAGTAGTAGTATATTTATGTTTAGATTATTAATTACTATGCCTATACTATTATGTTTAGTTATATTTATGTTGAATAGAGAATTCTTTATACCTTTATTTACGACTGGTTTAGGAAGAATTATTATACTTTTAATATTACTATTATATAGTTTATATATCCTAGTAGTTAAGAGAATAATGAAGGTGGATGTATAATGAATAATAAAGTATATAGTAAAATTTATAGAAAAAAAACAATAAAAAGAATAACTAAAAAGTGTAAATTATTGGGAGTTAATAATAAACTTAATCCAATAAAATTTATGAATTATAGAGTTTTTATTACTGCATTAGTTTTTATATTATTATTGATTTTTAATAGCAAGGGCTATATTTATGCTCCGATACTTGCTTTAGTAACTTATTTTGGTGCTGAATATTATTTGGATTTGAAAGTCAAAAAAAGAGCAGAAAAATTAAATTACGAAGCTATATTCTTTTTACAAGTATTAGTGTTAACTTTAGAAAGTGGAAAGAATTTACAAGGTGGTATTGCGTTAACATGTAGATCTATAGATAGTGAAATAAGTGATGAATTCAAAAAAACTTTAAACGAAGTTAAATTAGGTAAAAGTTTAATTGAAAGTTTAGAGAGTATGAAAGAAAGAATACCAAGTGAAGAAATTAATACAGTACTATTAAATATTACTCAATCTACTATATTTGGTAATAATATTATAGATTCTTTAAATAATCAAATAGAATATTTAAGAGATAAAAAATTATTGAATATAAAAGCTAAGATAAATAAGATGCCAATGAAAATAAGTGTTATATCAGTAGTATTTATAATACCTATTGTACTTTTATTAGTT
>JAZLAK010000020.1:0-13235 GCA_045613165.1 Bacilli bacterium
CAAAAGAAGAAATAACATTAGAATGTGAAAATACAGTAACAAGTAAAATTGGAATATTAACAAAAGAAGAGTTAATATATGCAGGTTCATCAATAGAAGGATCAAATAATAATCATTATTTAGTATCTGAAGGTGAATATATGACATATCCAATTTTAGAAACAATAGAAAACAATATGGGAATAAGACCATCAATAGTAATAGATAAAGAAGTGTTATATGCAACTGGTGACGGAACAATTGATAATCCTTATATTATTTATTAGTAAGTAAAGATAGTTTATTAAACTATCTTTTTATATGTATTTTTGTTATAATTAGTTTATGGTGATATAAATGGAAAAAAATGATAAAGATATAAATAAAAAACATACTATTAAAGATAGTTTAAAAGAATTAATTCCTTATGTTGTAGTTATACTTGTTGTAGTATTAATAAGAACATTTTTGATAACACCTATTAAAGTTAATGGTACTAGTATGGTTGAAACTTTACAACATGGCGATACAATGATTTTAAATAAAATAAGTATGAAGTTTAGGAGTATTAAACGTTTTGAAATAGTAGTTATTAAAACAAGTGATTCTTATTTAATAAAAAGAGTTATTGGATTACCTGGTGAAAGTATAGAATATAAAGATGGTAAATTATATATAAATGATAAAGAATATAAAGATCCACATTATAAAGATAATACATTAGATTTTGAAAAAGTAGAAATTCCTAAAGGTTGTTACTTTGTTATGGGAGATAATAGAGGGGATTCTATAGATAGTAGAATAATAGGTCCAGTAAAAAAGGATAATATATTAGGTACAACAAAATTAATAATTTTTCCTATAAGTGATATAGGTATAGCTAAATAATTTATTTTTATAAAATGAAAGGTGTTAAAAGTAGCATCTTTTTTATTTGTATTTAAAATATGATATACTTTTATTAGTGGTGATTTTATGAAGATAACTGATTTAGTAAAAAAATATAAGCAAAATGATAATAAAGATAGAGAATTTGTTGAAGTTTTAAATGAAATTGCTAATTATGTAATGTATGAGCAAGCTATTGTAAAGAAAGATAATGATGGTAATAATTCTACAATTAAATATATTTATAATGAAAAATCTTATAAGTTTATAAATTATTTCTTTTCTAAAATAGAGTTTTTATCTAAACCAGTTATAGGTTCTGCTAAGAAAGTTAATATTAAAAATTTACCTGATGAATATAAATATGAAAGTAAACATGTTATTCCTTTTAGTGATAAAGTTTATTTATTAGATAAAATTAAAGATTCATTTATGCATTTAAATGGAGATGAAACTTTATATGAAATTGATTATAATGAGAAAGTAATATTAATTAAGAATATAACTCCTATGTATTCATTAGAATGTAAAATTCCTTTTAAAGATTTATATGTTTTTAATAGAACTATTAAATATTATTATGATAATTCTACACCGGCATTAGAGTGGATTGATGAATTTTTTAATGGGAAAAATAGAATTTATATGAATTCTAAACTTCCTGTTAAAGGACTTAATAAATTTTTTGAGATGAAATTACCATCTAATAGAATAGTTTTGTATGTTCCTGGTACAAATTGTTATTTCTTTTATGAAAGAGCTGATAGAGATGGAGTGAAGAAGTTATCAAAAGAGGAGTATGATTCTTATTTTACTGATTCATATATTTCGTTATTAATGGCTTCTAAAGATGATATGAATTACCCGTTGCTTGAAAGTCTTTATCAGTTTGATTTTCATTGTGAACATAAAGCTTATGTTCCAAAAATGGAATCGATAGTAAATAAGATAATTAGTTTTTATAATTATATTTATAGTAATATAGATTACTTAAATTATAATTTTTTAAAACAGAAGATTTTGGAATTTATTTATCATACTAGTCAAAATGGTAAAAAAGATGGTTTATTAGTAGATATTAGTGATGTTAATAATTTAATAGTAAAAAAATATATGAGGAATGCAAGATCACATGCTAATAATAAAGGAATTATTGATTCTAATTTTGCTAATGAAGCGATTATTTATTATGATGTTGCGTATAATTCTTTACAAAATAAGATTAGTGATAAAACAATTCCTTCTTTTGTTTTGATGGGGAAAAGAAAGGAATTAAATGATTTCTTTGATGAAATTACTGAAAATAGTATGAGCAATCAAGAATTGTATGAACGAATTGTTAATGATTTAAGTAATGATAATTATGATTCTTATGAAATGTTTTTACATCAAGTTGAGTTATTTATTGAACAAGCAAAAAAAGATAAAATCGAATATTCTGAAGTTTTAAAAGCCCCTATTGGTAATGCTTCTAATTTTGTAGATTTTATTAGAAAGATTATGAAAGGTACTTTTGAATACGAAGAGGGAAAAGGTATAAAAAGGAAGGTTTAAATTTATTTGAGTAGAGAAATATAAGTTTATATGTTATAATTTTTGTACTTGATACTTTATAAGAAAGTGATTTTTAAATAGAATCGATTATGACTTAAGAAAAACTTAGGAAAGGAGAACAATATGCAAGATAATAATTTAATTATATATAAGAATAGTGAAGGAAATATAATTGTTGATGCAATATATAAAGACGAGACTTTATGGTTGTCTCAAAAAGGAATGTCTAAAGTATTTGAAGTTGGTGTTCCTGCAATTTCTAAACATCTAAAAAATATATTTGATGAAAAAGAACTAGATAAATGTTCAGTTGTTTCCAAAATGGAAATAACTGCAGATGATGGAAAAAATTATAATACTGAAGTATATAGTTTGGATGCAATAATTGCAGTTGGTTATCGTATTAATTCTAAAAAAGCTACTGAATTTAGGATGTGGGCAACTAAAATATTAAAAGAATATATGACTAAAGGATTTGCTTTAAACGACGAACGTTTTATAAAAGGTAATAAATATGATACAAAATATTTTGATGAATTACTTGAAAGAATAAAAACAATTAGGGTAAGTGAAAGAATGTCTTATCAAAAAATTACAGATTTGTTTATTGCTACATCAACTGACTACAATCCAAAGTCAGAAGAGGCATATACATTTTTTAAAATAGTTCAAAACAAACTTCATTATGCTATTTCAGGACATACTGCTGCTGAACTTATTTATAGTAGAGCAAATAGTAATAAAGATAATATGGGACTTACATCTTGGAAAAATTCTCCGGATGGTTTAATATATAAATATGATGTAGTAATTGCTAAAAACTATCTAAATGAAGAAGAACTTAACAAACTAAATGATTTAACTAATATGTTTCTAGTTTTTGCAGAAGATGAAGCAAAAGAAAGACATATTATGACAATGAATGATTGGATAAATGCAACGGATGATCTATTACAATTCAGGCGAAAACAAATTTTGAAAGATTTAGGAAAAATATCACATAGACAAGCAGTAGAAAAGGCGGAATGTGAATATGAAAAATATAGAGTTATACAAGACCAAAAATACATTTCTTCTATGGATGAATTTTATAATAAATATTTAGAAGAAAGTAATAAAAATTAAGATAGGTGACGTTGTATGAAAATATTAATAATATGTAGTAAAAGATTTTATGGAAATATACCTAATATAAAAAATAATTTGGAACAAAAAGATATACAAGTGTTTTTACCAAATTGTTATGACGATCCAAAAACTGAAGAGAGAATGTGGAATTTAGGTAGAGAAAAACATCAGGAGTTTAAAGCACAAATGTATAAACAAAGCGAAGAAACTATAAAAAATATGGATGCAGTATTAGTTTTAAATTTTGATAAAATAACTGATGAAAAAATCGAAAAAAACTATATAGGTGGTGCGACATTTTTAGAAATATATGATGCATTTAGATTAAATAAAAAAATATATTTATATAATGATATTCCAAAAGGAATGTTATATGATGAAATTCAAGGTTTTGATCCTATTATAATAAATGGTAATTTATCTAAGCTAAAGGAGGATTTATAATGAATGAAGAAAAAAGTTTTTCTAATACTTCCATTAACTGGTTTCCAGGGCATATGCAAAAAACTAAGAGACAAATAAGTGAATTATTGCCTCTTATAGATGTTGTATATGAACTAATAGATTCTAGAATACCTTATTCTAGTAAAATAGTTGATATAGATAATACTATAAAGAATAAACCTAGAATATTAATTATGACTAAGTATGATTTATGTGATAAAGAAGTAACAAATAAATGGGTTAAGTATTATGAAGATAAGGGATATAAAGTTATTAAGGCTAATTTGAATACAAATGATTCTATTAAAGATATAGTAAATATTACTAATGAAATGATGAGTGATATAAATTATAAAAGACTTGATAGAGGTATGAAAGAGAAACAAATTAAAGCTTTAGTAGTTGGTATCCCTAATGTAGGTAAGAGTACTTTAATTAATAAAATGGTAGGTAAAAAGGTTGCTAATGTTGGTAATAAACCTGGTGTTACTAAAAATTTAGTTTGGTTAAAAACTAATAGTAATATATTGTTATTAGATACTCCTGGTATATTATGGCCTAAGTTTGATGATCAGGAAGTTGCTCTTAATTTAGCTAGTATGACTGCTATAAAGAGTGAGGTTTTAGATAAGGATGAGATTGCTATACATATATTAAATAAGTTAGAAAAGTTTTATCCTGATATTTTAAAATTAAGATATAATATAGATTATATAGATGAAGATCTTTGTGTTACTTATGATGCTATAGGTAAAAAGATAGGTGCTATAATAAGTGGTGGAGAAGTTGATTATAATAGAGTAAGTGATTACATATTAAATGATATAAAGAATGAGTATGTAAGTAATATTACTTTTGATAGGATTGATAATTAGTGGAAGAAATAATAGACAATTTAAAATATGAGAAAGATTTATATAAAGATGGTATAGAATTAATTGCAGGTGTTGATGAAGTGGGGCGTGGTCCTTTAATTGGGCCGGTTGTTGCTGCTGCAGTTATATTACCTAAAAACTATAAATTAGATGGTTTAACAGATTCTAAGAAGTTAACTGAAAAGAAACGCGATATGTATTATGAGATAATAAAACGTGATGCTATTGCTATTGGAATAGGTATTAAAGATGAAAATGTTATAGATGAAGTTAATATATATGAAGCTACTAAGTTAGCGATGAAAGAAGCTATAGATAAATTAAATGTTAAACCAGAACACATACTTATAGATGCTATGCCATTAGAATTAGATATTCCTACTACTAGTATTATTAAAGGTGATATGAAGAGTGAATCTATTGCTGCTGCTAGTGTTATAGCAAAAGTTACTAGAGATTCTATGATGTATGAATTAGATAAAAAGTATCCAGAATATGGTTTTGGTAGTCATAAGGGATATCCTACTAAGAAACACGTAGAAGCAATAGAAAAATATGGTTTAATTGAAGGGTATAGAAAAACTTATGCTCCAATAAAAGATATGGTTAAGGAGGGTTAAAATGGGACTATTTGATAAGTTTAAGAGTGTTTTTAAGAAAGAAGATAAAAAGGACTTAGAAAGTTACGATAAGGGGTTAGAAAAGACTAGAAATGAGTTTGTAAGTGAATTAAATTTATTAGGTATAAAATATAGAAAAGTAACTGATGAATACTTTGATGAATTAGAGAGTTTACTTATAAAAGCTGATATAGGTGTTAAAACAGTATTTGATTTTTTAGAAAGATTAAAGAAACGAGTTAAACATGAAAATATCACTGATACAGATAAATTAAAAGAAGTTATTGTAGATGAATTATTTTTAATTTATGTAGATGGTGATAATTTAAGTGATAAAATAAAAATGAATGATAATGGTCCTACTGTTTTATTATTTGTTGGAGTTAATGGAGTAGGTAAAACTACTACTATTGGTAAACTAGCTAATAAATATAAGAGTGAAGGTAAAAAAGTTATGCTAATAGCAGGTGATACTTTTAGAGCAGGTGCTGTTGAACAATTAAAAATTTGGGCTGATAGAACAGATTCTTTATTCTTTGGTAAAGAAAATATTGATCCTGCGGGAGTAATATATGAAGGTTTAGAAATCGCTATTAAAGAGAATGCTGACATAGTATTAGTTGATACTGCTGGTAGATTACAAAATAAAGTTAATTTGATGAATGAGTTAGAAAAAATGAACAAAGTAATTGGTAAGCTTATACCTAATGCTCCTCAAGAAACTTTACTTATTATAGATGCTACAACTGGGCAAAATGGTATATTACAAGCAGAAAGTTTTAAAGAAATTACTAATATAACTGGTATAGTTTTAACTAAGTTAGATGGTACTGCTAAAGGTGGTATAGTTCTTGCGATTAAAGAAAGTGTTGGTATACCTGTTAAGTTTATTGGACTTGGTGAGGGTATGGATGATTTAAAATCATTTGATATAGAAGAATATATTTATGGTTTATTTAAGGATATGATGTAATGGAAGAAAGAGTATATATTATTTCGCTTTATGATTATTATGGTAAATTACTAACTGATAAACAACAAAAGTATTTTGAAGATTATTATTTTGATAATTTAACTATGGATGAGATAGCTGAGAACGATAATGTTAGTAAGAATGCAGTTAGTAAACAATTGATAAGTATAAAAGAAAAATTAAATTATTATGAAGATATATTGAAATTAAATTATAATAGGGAAATGATTGAAGAAATTTTAAGTGATACCGAATATTTAAATAAAGTAAGAGAATACATCTAATGATGTATTTTTTTTATATATAAAAACCTGAGTTTTTATCTCAGGCTATTTTATTATAATGGTTTCAGTTTTTTCAATACCGTTATATTTAACTTTTATAGAACATGTTGTTGATGATTCGGAACAATTTTTAGTAATAGTTGCTTGATTTGTTATATCATTACCATTTTTATCTAATACTCTAACTAGTGTTCCAGCATTTAATAAACTATTATATTCATTTAGTGTCATTTCTTTTTGTGTAAGTTTTATTGTAAAATCAGTTGTTGTACTAGGTGGAGTAGTTCCAGTAGGTGTTATTAAAATACTAGTTCCTGTACTTTCACAAGCTTTATAATTTGTATAAGTCGATTTTATAGTTATTTCAGCATTTGCTGTAATTAAACCTCCGTATGTATAATTTGTTTCTGTAGTAGTAGCTATATAATTACCATTAATATATATTGAGTAAGCTACAGTACCAATCATAATATTATTATATTCTATACGTTGATTTAAATATTTATCTCCCCAATATTTATATACATTGTTTGCAAAATAGTCTGTTAAGAAATTTTTATCTATTGCTTTTGGAGTAGGGATACCTTTCCAAGTAATTGTTATACTATTAGTTGTTTCAGTATAATTTAAGTCAGTTGGATTATCTAATTGTGCAAATCTTATTGATGTATCGCTAGGTACTGTTCCTTTTTTAAAATATTCAGTAGAACGTAAATCTTCAGGAGTTGCTGTACTAGGTAATTCTAGTGGGTCAGTTTCTAATTCAATTTCAGTTTGAACTACTGTTGTAGGTTTTTTCCAATTAGCACCTGAAGTTAAAAGTTTTGAACTAAGTATTTTTGTTATTGCTTTTCTTTGAGAAGAGCCTTCATTTTGTGTTAAATAATAATCTTTTGATACTAGATTTTCATAACCATACCATAGAGATATGCATAAGTCAGGAGAATATGTTATTTGCCATGAATCTCCAACTATACTTCCTTTTATACCATTTGCTTTCTTAGCTGCTGAACTAACTGTTGATGTACCTGTTTTACTAGCTACATCTGTTCCTCCTGGTTTACTAGCTGAAACAGCCCCGCTATCTACTGCGTATTTTAGCATCATATTAATCATATAAGCTGTTGATTCACTCATTGCTTTAGTTTTTTTAGGTTTTACTGTATAAGTTTCGCCAGAATTTGTATATTCTAATTTTGTGAAACTATATGGTTCAATATAAGTTCCGCCTCTTGCAAAAGTTGCATAAGCAGCAGCCATTTGAAGTGGGTTAACTCCATCGAAACCACCAATACTATGTGATTCATTTATAAAATCATTTTCATAAGCAGGTTTTATATTTAAGTTTGTTACAAATTCTTTTATTTGTTTTTGATTTAATTGTTGGAATGCATATAGAGCAGGGATGTTTCTACTTTGTGCTAGAGCAGTTTTTGCAGTCATAATTCCTTTAAAACCGTTATCCCAGTTTTTGATACTTCCGCCACCACTATATTTAAATGTATCATCTACAACTGTTTGTCCTGTAGACCAATTTAAATATTCAATAGCAGGACCGTAATCAAATATTGGTTTTGCGGTACTTCCTGGATGTCTTTTAATACTTGTCGCATAATTTAAACTACGTTCTGTTTTTTTATTTCTACCAGCACCAATAGCTGCGATAGAACCATCTTTAACATCTATTACTGTCATAGCTGCTTGAACTTTTTCATTTTTCCATTTGTATGTGTTATATATATCTTCTATTACATCTTGTTTTGTAGGATCTAATGTTGTATATATTGTCATTGAAGTAGTTGCTGGATCGTTGCCAGTTCTATCGATAATTTCCATAACGACTGTATCAACAAATCCTTGATATTTATTTACTGATTTACTGTTTGAATTTAATGTGGATTCTAATGGAATACTTTTTGCTAAATCACGTTGTTGTTCAGTAATGTATCCATGTCTACACATTAAGTTTAATACTATATTTCTTCTATTTTCTGCTTTAGTAGGATATTTATAAGGATCGAATGCATCAGGTGCTTGGAATAAACCAGCAATAGTAGCAGCTTCTACTAGTGATAATTCATCAACACTTTTATTGAAATAAATTTGACTAGCTTGTTCAACGCCATATGAACCGCTTCCTAAATAAGGAATATTTACATAAAACTCTATAATTTGTTCTTTAGTATAAGATTTTTCTACTTTGAATACTGACATATAGATGTCTGTAAATTTTCTTATAATACCTTGAATACCACCCGATACTGTACTAGTATAAGCATTTTTGACAACTTGCATTGTTAGGGTAGAACCACCACCTGCGTCGCTTCTTCCCATTAATTGTCCAATAACTGCTTTTGTAAATCTTGCTAAGTCAACACCATTATGTTGGAAATATCTAGAATCTTCAGTTGCAACTATTGCATCGACTAATACTTGAGGCAATTCTTCATAATTAACTAATTCTCTGTTTTCTGTGCCCAGTCTTGCAAATTCATTACCATTTTTATCTAGAAGAACACTTGCTTCTTTACTATATAAGTTTGAGGTATCAAATTTAGGTGAATTTATAATTACATATAAAGTAAATATAATTCCTATTGTTAAACAAAATATTAAGAATAACATAAATATAATTAGTAGTTTTTGTCCTAAACCGCCTTTTTTATATTTTAGTTTTAATTGATCAGCTTCATATTTTGCAATACGTGCATTATTCTTTATTTTTGCTTTAGTTTTTTTTGTTCCGGTATATTTGTATACGTTTGTTAATTCTAAGTTTTGTTTCTCTAATCTTTCTATTTCTTTTTGAACCTTAGTTTTTTTAGGCTCTTTAGTTTTTTTTGTATAAGTTGTCTTTTTCATATATCCTCCTTAAAAATATATTTCATTAATAACTTTTATGTAATCTAAAGCAGGTGTTATTCCTTCTTTTATTATTTTCCCATTTTCTTTGATAAATTCATATGGAATACTTTTTCTATCATTTTTTTCTATAAAGTTTAATATTATGTTTCCATCTAATAGATAATATAGATTATTCATCTTTATTATTAAAAAACTTATACCACCATGCTCAATAACTCTTTTCATATGTAAAAGTTGATGTTCGTGAATATTGGATAAAGGAAATGATGTTTTATTTAATGTTTCTTTAGCATCAAAATCTAAATATTTTCCTTTATATATTCCGTTATAATCTAGAGTAGAAGGTGTTTTATAATATCCTTCTAATATTTTATTTTTTTTATAATCAACTTGACATACTAAGATAGGGGTTGGTTTTTTATATATTATTGCTATATCATTCTCTATATAATATTCATTGGTTTGATTAATTAAATTTTCTAGTTTCATACCTCGGTTTTTATGAGATATATTTCTTTTATATTCTTTCTTTATACAACCTGGATATAACACATACACCACCTTCTATAATTATATAATAAAGAAGTGACAAATTCTATAAATTTGATAGAAATTTGCATTATTTTACATTATTTTATATAATTATATTGGGTGAAGAAATTTATGAAGATAGATTCGTCTGAACTAACACATATTGCAGTTAGAACAAGTCAATATCCAACTGATTTAAAAAGTGAGTTTTTACTAGTTGGTAAAAGTAATGTAGGTAAGAGTAGTTTTATAAATACAATTTTATGTAGAAAGAACTTTGCTCGTACTAGTAGTAAGCCTGGTAAGACTCAAACATTAAACTTTTATTTAGTTAATGATAATTTTTATTTGGTAGATGTACCTGGGTATGGATATGCTAATGTTTCTAAATCACAACAAAAGAAGTTTGGATTAATGATAGAAGAATATTTAACAACAAGAAAAAATATGAAATTAGTTTTTATGTTAATAGATTTTAGACATAAACCTGGTGAAAATGATATTCTTATGTATGATTATTTAAAATATTATAATCTACCTGTATGTATTATTGCGACTAAGTATGATAAAGTTAAATCTAGTATGAGAGATAAACAAGAAAAAATAGTTCGTGATACTTTAAAAATTAAAGAAGAAGATAGTTTAGTATTATTCTCTAGTATAACTAAAAAAGGTAGAGAAGAAGTATATAGACAAATTGTAGACAAACTAAATGAAAATTAGTTTGTTTTTTCTTTGTAATTATATTATAGTTATAATAGGTGATAGAATGAATATAGGGGTAGATATAGACGATACAATTACAAATACTTATGAAACCTTATTGACTATCATTTCTATGAAGTATGGTTTAAATCATAAAAAATTAATTAGTATGAATTTAGGTTATGAAGAAATAGAAAATAATTTAGATAATTATGATTTATATAAAAAAGATTTATTTGCTGTTATGGCTAAATCAGTTACTTTAAAAGAAAATGTAGTTGAAGTATTAAAGAAGTTAAAGAGTGAAGGAAATAAAATTATTTTAATAACTGCTAGGAATTATAAAGAGTATGACAATCCATACAAAGTAACTTTGGAGTTTTTAGCAAAAAATAATATTCCGTATGATGAGTTATTTGTAAACGTTTATGAAAAAGGAAATTTTTGTAAAGAAAAAAATATAGATATTTTTATAGATGATAATGTAAGAAATTGTAATTCTGTTAATGATGTTGGCATTAGAACAGTACAATTTGATACTAGTTTTACACCAAAAGTTGAAGGTGTTGAACATGTATCTTCTTGGAATGAATTTTATGAGTTATTACATAAGTAGGAGCTGATAATATGAAAAATAATAAAGGTTTTACATTAGTAGAAATTATTTCAGTTATAGTTTTATTAGGAATAGTTGTTGGTATAACTGTACCGAGTGTTATGACTGCTAGTACTAATGTTAAGAAAAAAACATTGCAAACCAAAGTCGATAATATTGAGGAAGCAGCAGTTTTATATGGACAAAATAATAGACATTTAATTAGTTATGAAATAAAAAGTACATATAGTAAAACAACTTATAAATATTGTTTTAAAAGTGGAACTTTAATTAATGATTGTTATTATTATAAAAATGGTTCTAATTTAAAAATTACGGTTAAAACTTTAAGGGATTCAGGTTACATTAGAAATGATGATGGAATTAGTGATATAAAGAATTCGGTTGATGATAGTCAATCACTTTTAGATTGTAATATACAAATATATAAAAAATATGGAAAAATATATGCTGTATATGATAAAGACACTAACAAAACAAAATGTTGGTATAATTAGGTGAATTTATGATAAAAAATAATAAAGGTTTAACTTTAGTTGAATTATTAGCTGTTATAGTATTAATTTCTCTTTTGCTTGGTTTAGGTATACCTGGTATTAATCGTATAAGAGAAAATATGAATAAGAAAGCTTTAAATACAAAAATTAATTTAATTGAGCAAGCCGGAGTGTTATGGGGTCAAGATAATAAAACAATGTTGCAATCTAATAATAATTGTAAGGATAAAGATAATAATACTATAAAGTGTTATAAAGTGAAAATAGAACAACTTATAGAAGATGATTGTTTAGATAGTGAAGATTATAATACTATTATTTATAGGAATCCTATGAATGATGAAAACTTAAAAGATAAGTGTGTTTATGTATATAAAAAAAATAATAGAGTATATGCTTATTTTTCACTTTTAAATGATTGTATTTGATTTTTATTTAGAAGTTAAAATTAGGTTGAAGGTTATTCTAAATAAATATAATATCATTGATTAAAAAAATGTTATATATAACAGAACAAAATTAGTTTTTGAAAGAAATTCAGTTGATAAAAGTAGAGCGGTTAAGGTTTAGATAATTACGTTATTTTTAATAGCAATATATCAATTACAAAATAAGAACGCTGATAGGGGATGTTCTAGTACAATTGTTAGATTGGCATTCTAATAAAAATAAAAAAAGTATTGAATAAAATACTTTTTTTTGATACTATTTATATAGAGTAGTAAAGACTACTTGAGAATTCTATTTATGAAAAAATTAATAAATTATATAATCGACCTTCGTCTCTCGAATCAGTCGGGGGGGGGGTTAATAATTATATAATTTTTTTGTATGTAAAAAGGAGGAAATATTTCATGAATAGAAGACAAAAGATAATAGTAAGTGTAACAGGAATATTTTTAGTACTTTTATTACTAGTTGGTTTGACATATGCATACTTCTTAACTAATATAACTGGTAATAATAAAGATAAATCCATTTCAGTTAGTACTGCTAATTTAGCGGTTGTTTATGGTGGAGATGATAGTTCTATTATTGGTGAAGGGGAAAAGATAATACCAGGTAAAACTTTTGCACCAAAAACATTTACAGTAACAAATCAAGGTAATGCAATAACTGATTATGTAGTAGTAATAGAAATATTAGAAGGAACATCTACATTTGAATCAAATGACTTCACATATACATTAACATGCGAATCAGGATGTGATGGAGTAGATACTGCAACAACATTTCCAATAAGTGGTGGAATATTAGTTGGAAACAATATTGATGT
>JAZLAK010000021.1:0-2651 GCA_045613165.1 Bacilli bacterium
TTGATTCTTTTTTGTTTATTATAGTTAATAATAGTATTAATAATATGATAAGTATTTCAGCCAAAGTAGTTATTCTACTAAAAAAGAATGTCATATCTAAAATAGGTAATACTATCATTAAAAATAAAGTTAGATATTTTATAAATTTTTCTAAACTAAACATTTTACCACCTAATTTTTTATTTGTTTCTTTTTAATTATAGTACATTTTTTATATAAAAAAAAGTAAACATATTTATTTTTTATGTTTACCTTCGTGTTTATATAAAATATCAGTTTTAAATATAAATATAATAACTAGTATCATTAATGATATGTATAAGAACATTGCTATATCTGTTTTACCTATAGCATAAAGAACAGAAACTGAACTAAATAGTATATTTATAATATATATTATTATAACCGTCTTTTTAACTGATGAGGTTCTAGTTAATAATTGGAAATGTACATGTTCTTTATCTGGTTTTCCAATAGACTCCCCTTTTATTAATCTTCTTAATATTGCAAGTAAAGTATCTAATATTGGTATAAATAAAATTAGTATAGGAACCATAAATGAAGTTAATGTAGCTGTTTTAAATCCTAATAAAGCTACTACTGCTATCATAAAACCTAGGAACATACTTCCTGTATCGCCCATAAATATTGATGCTGGATTAAAATTATAATATAGGAAACCTAATGTTGCGCCTAATGTAATTAAGCATAATATAAAACCTAAATTATCAATTCTTCCGAGTAAAATAGATAAAACAATTATAGTTATAAAGTAAATTGAACTTATACCAGCGGCTAGTCCATCTAATCCATCAATTAAGTTAATTGAATTAATACAAGCTACTATAAATAATATTGATACAGGATAAGTCCAACCTCCTAAAACAACATTCATTCCAAAAAGTGATATATCAGTTATATAAATATTTCCAAAGAATACTAAAATTATTGCCACTAATATTTGACCCCATAATTTTGTTGTTGCTTTTAAAGGATTAATATCATCGATTATTCCTAATAAAACTATTAGAAAACTTCCGATAAGTATTGATATCATTTGAGTAGTTAAAGGTGCAAAGAACATATAACCAACTAGAAATGATAAGAAGATTGCTAAACCACCTAACCTAGGCATAGGTTTTTTATGCACTTTTCTTTTATCTGGTATATCCATAGCATTTATATGTTTTGCTATATCTCTTATTAATGGTACTAATATTAAACTTGATACAAAAGTTATTAATATAATATAAAAGATATTAACATCGTTTACTAAAATATTCATAGTTTCACTTCCTCATAATCATTATAACTTGATTGTTTATCAAATTCTATTATTTTATTAATTAATTTACATTATTACGACAAAAAAGAAGCTTATGCAGCTTCTTCCATTAAATTTCCTACCATATGCATATAATTATTTGTGAAATCTATAAGAATTGCTTGTTTGAAATCACTTTCTTCTAAAGCACTCATATAAATATCTTCACCTTCTTGTTCTTCTTCAAATACTTCGTATTCTGTTGTAGGATTTTGTGTTTTATTATCTATTTTTACTGCAAAGAAGAATTTTCTTCCTTCAATTATTGTTTCATCTAATAACGCATAATTGGTATTATCTTCTAAAGTAATAATTGTATCTTTTTCCATAAGCTCTCCCCTTTTTATAATTTCATTATATTTTCTTCTTCAAGTCCTTCTTGTTGTAACCCTTGTTTTTTTAACATATCTATCTCAGCTCTTAACATTTCATTTTCAGCTGTTAATTTAGAGATTTCTTCATTTTTTTGTGCTACTGCTTTTTCTACTTCAGCTTTAATCATTTCAGCGATTTGTTCTTTAGTTAAAGGAATTGATTTTGTCTCTTCTTTATCATTTTCAACTGTTGTAGATTTCTCATTTTCTTTTTCTAATTCTTTATCTTTAGATTTAGTATCTTCTACAACTTCCTCTTTTTCTTCTTTTACTTCTTCTACAGGAACTTCTTTAGGTTCTTCTTCTTTTTTCTTTTTGCGATTTTTAATTTTATTAATTATAGATGCTCCAAAAGTACCTATTGTTCCTAAAGCTGTTAATCCTGTTAATGCACCTACTAAATTTGCTGCTCCTGTACCATATAAAGCACTTGCTCCTGCTACGCCACCTAAAGTGTAGGCTCCTGACATACTTTCAAACATATATGTTCCACCTGCTACTAATTTTGATAGTCCAAGATTTGTAGAATGAAGTTTCCCTAAAGTTGCTGCACTCCATCCAAGTTTTGACCCAACATTCCATAATGCTGAATTTATCATCATATGTGTAGCTGGTATTGCAAACATAATTGCAGTTGTTAAAGCTAAACCTATCGCTATAGTTGCAAGTTTATGTTCTTTCATCCATTTTAATGCTTTTTTAGCAATAACTTTTACTCTTCCTTTTTTAGGAATTTCTTCTTTAGGTTCTTCTTTTTTCTCTTCTGGGTTACCTTCAGTTTTTTCTTTATCTTTAATTATATTGTTTTTAAAATCATCAATTAATGGATTAAATCTATCACTTAATAATTTTTCCACTTCTTTGTCTTCGTGTTTTAATAAGCCTCTATAACTTTCAACTTGATTTTCTCTATCTTTAATTAGTTGTTCTTTTTCTTCATCTGTTTTAGCATT
>JAZLAK010000022.1:0-3635 GCA_045613165.1 Bacilli bacterium
TGGAAATATTTTCTTCAATCCACTTTTGTTCCCTAAAGTATCTGCGCTTTCAAAATGCATATATTCATATTCATCTTTTGGAAAATGTTCTCTTAATTTTCTATTGTTATAAATATCATCTTTAGAACTTCCACTTTCTAATAAATTAGAATACAAATAACAAACTACAATTTTAGTATTCGAATTTTTAATTCCATCTATTAATTTTCTAAAATTTTTTAAAAAATCACTTTTATATATTTTATTAAGAAAAGCCGGTACATTAGACAAAATTATAATATCAAATCTTTTTTCTATATCACATAATTTCTCTAAACCTATATCATGATATTCTACTTTTTTATCTCTCAAACACTCTCTAAGCGTTTCATAATTTTCAGTTTTAAAATATAAATTGGCATGTACTAAAGCATCCAATGATAAAAAATCATCAGTAAAAAGAAAAGATTTATATAATTCTTTAGGACTATAATTTTTAAATACATAATCCCAAAATTCCAAATATTTATCATCTAAATTTTTTCTTATTTTCACATATGTTTCTTTATTTAAATAATACTTAGGAATTTTAAAAGTAGAATTATTATAAAAAAATAAAACAAACTCTTCTAATGAAAGAGATTTAATGGACGCTATTTTCAATTCAGTATAATATTTTGCTAAAGGATTAGTATCAAACGCATCTACTTCTTTAGCTCCTAATAAAAATGCATTCAATATATGATCTCCACTACCAGTAATAGTTAAAATATTTTTATTATTAAAATCAAGTTTAGAATAATATCCATTTATATTCTCATTTGTAAATGGATATAACCAACAAAAATAATTTTTATATAATTCTGTAATTTTGTTCATCGATATAACTTTATCTAAATATTTTATATCTTCTTTTACCATACCCATTTATACCTCCTTAAAATAAAAAAGAATTAAAATGAATCTATATTTATTTTAACTCTTTTTATTCCTTTATTAAAAGCTGTAGCTTGTACTAAAGTTCTAATAGCTTTAGCCATCTTTCCACTTTTTCCAATAACTTTACCCATATCAGCTTCGCTAACCATAATTTCAATGATAGGATTTTCTTCCTCATCTTCAAAATTTTGTACTTTAACTAAATCAGGTTCACTAACCAAACTTTTAACTAACTCTTCAGTAAATACTTTTAATTCTTCTATCATTATTTACCTTCTTTTTTAGTATTTTTAATTTTAGCCCAAACACCATTTTTACTTAATAAACTTTTAACAGTATCTGTAGGTTGAGCACCGTTATTAATCCATTTAGCAACTTTTTCTTCATCAACAGTTACGTTATTTTCTTTAACGATTGGATTATAAGTACCAACTGTTTCAATAAATCTACCATCTCTTGGACTTCTTGAATCAGCAGCAACTATTCTATAGAAAGGTTTTTGTTTAGAACCCATTCTTTTTAATCTTAATTTAACAGCCATAATGTCCTCCTTTTTTCTAACTGAGTTTATTATAACAATATAAATATATGCTGTCAACCCTTTTTTGTTGACTAACAAAAAACTAGGAAAGATTCCTAGTTAAAATTATCCAACTTTGTATGGACTACTTATTGTTCCATTTCCTTCAGTGATTACTGCACTAGATGTGAGTGTTACTGCGGGGCGCAGATTGCTGACGTCATGGCTCACAATGCTGCTGCCCACGTAGCCATTTTCATAAACGTAGAATGCGTAATCGTCGCCGCTACCGAAGTGGGCCGGAGAGAGAGTCCACCAGTAATAACTTGTTGCATTATCTGTTAAGTAATAAATTTCATTGCCTGTATATACTTTTCCACCAGCAAACACTACTTCATCTACAGTTAACGCTCCTATATATGACTCATGGCTTTCATAATTATTTCCATTACATCTCAATGTTGCATATTTATCACTTATTCTATAAAGTCTTTTGAATGTATCATAATTGAATGACTTACTATTATACATTAAGTCATTTACACTACTTGTTAATAATGCATTTGAATCTATATCATATGCATCTTTTGTATTTCCTAAACACCAGTTATCCTTCTTTAGTTTTCCTTCTACACTTTTTAAATTAGTATTATACCATTCATCTAATTTATATTTCATACTTGTTGTATTATTTGTTGGACTTGTTAAATAATCTGCAACATTCTTATCACCACTTGATTGTTGCCCAAGTGAATTTGTTACTTTTCCTTTATTATATCCATAGTGACCAGTACCTATAAATGCAGTATCTATATCACTTTCAGTTATTTCGCTACATTTCTTTTGTGCTGCTAATGTTATTTTGATTGAACCATCACCTTCGATACGTACGATTCTCCAACACATATTATTGAATTCTAGATAATTATCTTCTACTGCACCTCTATAATAATAACTTACTCCTAAATCATCTTGTGTTACACTCAATGTTTTTTCACTTTCCATAACTTCTATATATGGATTACCTTCGCTATCACAATCTGATACATATCCAATTGAAGCACAAGTATACAAACATTCATATGCATCAGAAATATATTTTTCTTTTACGCTATTACACATTTCAACTTTAGTAGAACTTGATACATGATTTTCACCATTATCAGCCTCTTCCATTGTATCCCCATATGTTAATAAAGCTAATGAAATGTCAGTCCTTACCTCATATTTTCCAGTAGCATATTGACTTGTTGATTTAGCAACATCACTAAGTGGAGTTCCTGCTAATGTTGTACCAGTTTTACCTGCTATTGCATTATTTACAATATTATAAGCTAATGAACTTGTATTACCACTATATGGATTTATACTTGATATATCTTTTATATTTATTCTTGCTTCTAACTTTTTGTTCATGTCATTTGTTTGATTTTTTCCTGTTTCTTCATATGTTAATGTAAACGAATAAGTTTGTGTTTCTCCTACATCAATATTGTTTCCAACTAATATTCCTCCATTTATCGGGAATGTTGTTGCAGTATCTACTCCATCACATCCTGATTCGCATGTTAATGTATATGTGAAGTCATTAGATTCAAATTTAGAAGTTCCTTCTAATATTTCTATTACTACTACATAATCAGTTGTTGCATTACCTTGGTTTGTTACAGTAAATGTTTTTTCATCTAATGTTGTACCTGGTAATATATTATTTGCTGTTATTGCATTATTACCATCTCCATACACTAATGCTAAATTAGCAGTACTAACTGAAATAGATTTAGGATTATTATTACCAGTTACTTGTGTTAAAAAGTATGCATATGTTAAACCAACTAGTAATAGTAAAACCAAAAATATTCCTGTTACACTTACTATTATTTTTTGTCTTCTATTCATAGACAATTTTCACTCCTATTCTCTATTATTTTTCTATAATTTCATGTTATCATAACTAAAATATAATTAACATGAAGCATGAGTTCTAGTATAATTTTAGAGTATGAAAAGTGATTATTTTGTCGTTTTACATACAAAAAAATTATATAATTATTAACCCCCCCCCCGGTTCATTTTCGAGAGACGAAGGACGATTATATAATTTATTAATTTTTTCATAAATAGAATTCTTAAGTAGTCTTACTACTCTATATAAATAATATCAAAAAAGAGTATTTTAATCAATACTCTTTTTTCA
>JAZLAK010000023.1:0-1722 GCA_045613165.1 Bacilli bacterium
TTATAAATATATGTGATTTCTTCTTGATTTTCTTTCCAATAATTTAATACTGATGTTACATATGAATATGTTAAATTTGTAGTTTTGTTTTCTGAATCAATTACAAAAATATCTGCTGATATTGATTGAGATTCATGTGATACTGAAATTAATGTATCGTAATTTTTATAATCAAACATCAAATCAGTTTCGCTGTAATTGCCGTCGATTAATTGATTAAATGATTTTTCATCCGTTTCATCACCTATATATTTCATACGATATTTTTTAGTAATATCTTGAACATCAAAAATATGTGATGAATAATCATATGTAAATATATTAGATAAATAATCATAAAATGCATTGTTTAACATTGATCCAATATATTTTTTTGAATTATCAAACAAATAATTATATGAAATTGTATCTAATGGTTTAATTGTATATTCTTCTTCTTGAGTAAATGGGTTATCTTCAACTATATTTATGAATGATAACGTTTTAATCATTTTGTAGTCTTTATTATCGATTGATTCTAAATTGTTATCTTTTTTATTTAGATCAAACATAATAAATTCATCGTTCATTAATCCAAATGACTTAGTTTTATCGAAATTAGTGTCATCACTAAATATATTCGCTTTTCTATTATAGAAACGGTCATTATTCCACATTTTTTGAAGTCTACTTGGAATAACTTGTTTATTTTCAATTTTTCCAAAATCATTTAATGATTTAATTTTTAAGTTTTTAATAAAGTCTACAGTTTCTTTATCTAACCCACCGGTGTTTTTAGTAAAGAAAATGTTCATTATTGGATCACCAATTTTTGCTACATCATCTAAACTTACGGTTCTAGTTAATTCATCGAAATCGTCATCTGAAAGATTAAATACTAAATCTGAAAGTCCATCGAATGTAACCAATTTTTCTTTTATTTCAAATAATGGTCTCTCGATTTTTTCTACAGCAAATGTAGCTTCAGATTCGTTATTTATTTCTTCAACAACGGGAGTCGTAGGAGATGCAGGATCAGTAGATAATTCTTTTTCTAATACATCTGGGTCAATATTTCTTGTTAAAATATCTGCGATTACATTTTGTATTTTAGCAACTTTCTTTCTATCTACAATATTTATTTTTTGTTTTACTGCTACGTTTTCTATTTTAATTTCGTTTTCAATTGATGGGTCAAAGTTAAATATAAAATGAGTTTTTTCTACACCATTTGCATCTATAAATGTTTTTTGTTCTTTTACTAAACCACCCAACAAGAAATTATTTCTTTGTGTATCAATAACAGCTTCCTTAATATCGTCAGCTGCATACTCTATTTGCATAGAAACTGCCTTGTTTAGGGATTGAACAAAATCATTTTTTGTTCTAACTTTTGGAATTATTCTACCTTCATAAAATCTAATTGATGATACTTCTGAAAGTTTTTCTTTTGACAATGCATTATAAATATCGGCTGCACTAGTTTCATCTGTAATTTCTATGAGATTCTCACCAGTATTAAATGCAAAGAATTTTTTCGTTTTAGCTAAAACACTATTTTCGTCATTTTTAACTAATGGCCATTTATTCATTAATTCTTGTAAGAATGGCATTTTGAAATTTCCAAAAGTTAAATCTTTGTCATATTGAATATCGAAACGTAATTCGATTGGTGTTTCTCCAATTAATTTTCCTGTTATTTCAGTTTCTTCTTGTACTTCCGTACCAGCTTCTTCTGTTTCT
>JAZLAK010000024.1:0-4223 GCA_045613165.1 Bacilli bacterium
AATATATAAATAATTTTGAATTTATATATACTTTAAAAGAAATAGAAAGAATTACACTTTTTAAATTATTTGAAAAGTATAATCCTTTAGATAAAATTAAATTTATTTTAGAACTTTTAGAGACCAATAAATATGATGAAGATATATTTAATTTTAATAAAAATTTTATAGATGATATAAGTAAAGTTAAATTCTTTAAAAAATATTTATTAAGAATGATATTAGTTGATGCATTTATTATTCATTCTAATGCTGTTAAAGAAAAACAAGCTGAATTTAATTCAATTCCATTTTTTAATTCTAAAAATGTTGGAGTTATGACACCTGAATTATTGTTTATCAACAATTGTATGGCAAATAAAGAATTTATTTTACCAAGCGAAAACTTTCAGAAAGTCAATATTATAAAACCTTTCTTAATTTGTTTAGATGATGGCAATTATAGAAAAGAAAATTTAGAAAAAGTAGAAAAATATAAGAAAAAAGAGTTATCTTTAATTGATCCTTTTTATAAAATTGGATAAAGCTACTTTTTCTTTTTTATTGACCACTTATTTCATCAGTTTTTTTACTCGATAAAAAACTAACTTTATCTGCAATTATTTCAGTTATATATTTATTTTCTCCATTTTCTTCATATGTTCTAATTTGAATACGACCTTTCATTCCGACTAAATCGCCTTTCTTACAATATTCATGTACATTTATTGCAATGCCATTCCATAATTTACATTTGATAAAATCAGTTTCGTATATTCCATTAGAATTTTTGAATGAACGTTGAACGGCTAAAGTAATTGAAGCATAATCTTTGTCTTTTTCACTCTTTTTTAATTCAGGATCACTTACGAGTCTTCCGATTAGAAATACTAGGTTTTGCATATTATCCCTCCTTTCTATTAAGACCATATCAAATATAAAATCTTTAATCAAAAAGCAAAAAATATTGTTTTGTTTACTGTTTTTTACAAAATAAAAGAATCCTTAAGACATTTTAAGAATTCTAATCTTTTTATTAAATTAAATTTTACTTTTTATATAATTTTTAATTTATTCTATAATCATCTTCTAATGAGAATTCAACATTTTCATTAATCCATTCTTTTCTTGGCTCTACAACATCTCCCATAAGAGTATTAACTCTTTTTTCAGCCAATACAGCATCATTGATAGAAACTTTTATTAAATTTCTAGTTTCAGGACACATAGTAGTTTCCCAGAACGGACCTGGATTCATTTCACCTAAACCTTTATATCTTTGAACTTTGTAGTTTGATTTACCATTAGTAAATTCTTTTAGTTCTTCGTTAGTCCAAAAATATTTTGTTTCTTTATTATAATCAACTCTATATAAAGGAGGCATTGCTATATATAAATGTCCAGTTTCAATTAAAGGTCTCATAAATCTATAGAAGAATGTTAATAATAAACATTGAATATGCGCCCCGTCGTCATCGGCATCGGTGGTAATGATAACTTTATCATAATTTATATCTTTTACATCGAAATCATTTCCTACTCCTGCTCCAACACAATGAATTATAGTATTAATTTCTTCATTTTTAAAAATGTCAGATAAATTAGCTTTTTCTGTATTTATAATTTTTCCTCTTAGAGGTAAGATTGCTTGAAATTTTCTATCTCTTGATTTTTTCGCTGTTCCACCAGCTGAATTACCTTCTACTATAAATAATTCATTTATTTTAGGATTTCTTGCTTGAGGAGGAGTTAGTTTAGCACTTAAACTTTTTGCTTCACTTTTTTTACCCTTTCCATTTCTAGCTTCTTCACGCGCTTTTCTTGCTGCTTCTCTTGCTGTTTTACTTTTTTGAGCTTTTTCAATTATAGTAATTGCAGTATCACGATTTTCTTCTAGGAAAAATTTTAAGTTGTCATAAACTATTGTTTCTACAACACTTCTTGCTTCAGGAGTGCCTAATTTTCCTTTGGTTTGTCCTTCAAATTGTAAATATTTTTCAGGTACTTTTAAATTTATGACAGCGGTTAACCCTTCTCGTACGTCTGTTCCGTCAAAGTTTGAATCTTTAGCTTTTAAAATACCATTAGTTCTAGCATAATCATTAAATACTTTAGTAATACCTGTTTTAAACCCTACTTCGTGTGTTCCTCCATCACCAGTTTTAACATTGTTTACGAATGATAAAATATCTTCGTTGTATGATTCAGTATATTGTAATGCTATATCTACTTCTATATCATTTTTTACCCCATGAATAGGAACAACTTTATGCAATTCTTTTCTATTTTCATTTATATATTCTACAAAAGAAATAAGTCCATTATCGTAGTGATATGTAGCACTTTTTTCGTCAGCTACATCAGTTATTTCTACAGTTAATTTATTTAATAAAAATGCACTTTCTTGCATTCTTTCACATATTGTTGTGAATGAGAATTGTGTAGTTTTAAAAATTTCTTTATCCGGCATAAATGTAACTTCAGTACCAGTCATCTTTGTTGTACCAATAGTTTTTAAAGGGCTATCTAAATGCCCACCATTTTTAAACTTTATATTACTGATGATACCTTCTCTATAAATATTAACTTCCATCCATTCTGATAAAGCGTTAACAACACTAGCACCTACACCATGTAATCCACCTGATACTTTATAGCCAGATTCTTCAAATTTACCTCCAGCATGTAAAATTGTATATATAACTTCAGGAGTACTCTTACCACTAGAATGTTTCCCTATAGGAACTCCTCTACCATTATCCCTAATAGTTAAACTTCCATCTTGATTTATTGTAATTTTTATTGTAGAACCAAAACCATTAATAATCTCATCTATTGAGTTATCGATTATTTCCCATGCTAAATGGTGAAGACCTCTTTTGTCTGTTGAGCCAATGTACATACCAGGTCTTTTTCTAACTGCTTCTAAACCTTCAAGTATTTTAATTGAACTCTCATCATATTTTGCCATTTTCTACATTCACCTCACTAAAATTTTATCATATTAAATTTAAAAAAACAAATTAAAAAAATTAAACGTAAAGTTTAATTTTCTTCTACCATTAAACTATTTAAAAATTTATTTACAAATGTTGTTTTTAAGAATTCTATATCACCTTCGTTTGTAATTGGTATTAAAGTATTATTTTCCCCGTGTTTGAAAAATATACTGTCTTCCTTTGGCATTTCTGTTTGATAATCTACTTCTAGAGCTAGATAATACACACTACCATTTTCGATAGATGAATCAGTCATAATATATTTTTTATTATTTGATAATTCTACTATTGACCCTATTTCTATCATCTAACATTCCCCATTCCTTTATGCATTTCTTCATTTTCTTCAATATTTTCATACTCAGCATCGGTATTTGTATTCTTTTTAATAAATTTTAATTTGTTTACAAATTTTGAACTTAATAAATTTGATGCAATTTTATTCTTTTTATAATCGTGTTTAATTTTGCCATCCTCTTGTTTTTTTGTATTTAATTTTAGCAAATATTGTTTTAACATTTCATATTTGGATTTACCAATTTTTTCTTCAGTTATAACTTCGCCATTACTATCTTTTAATTCATTAGTTTTTTCATCAATTGTAAAGTTATGCTCTTTTAAGAAGTTTTTAAATTTAGTACTTGTAATTCCTTTTTTATGTAATCCCCAAATTATTCCAGCGCCAATTAATCCTGGCAATCCTAATACTGCTCCACCTACGCCTAGTACAGCAGTTGCTTTTAACCCTTCTATAACTTTAGGAGACTTAAAACTTTTTTTGATATTTAATATTTTTAAAGGTTTTTCTTCTAATTTAGTTTTATCTTTATTGGGTTCTTCTATGTTTTCTTCAACTACTTTTTCTTCATTGTTTTTTTGTTCTTCTATAATGGTTTCTGATAATGTTTCTTCTGTTTTGTCTTTCTCTACAGAAGAATTTGTTTTTTTGAGAATATTTGATAAATTACTACTATATTTATTTTCTTTATCATATTTTTTAAATAATTCAAACATATATTTGATCATTTTTTCTTTATCTAATTCCTTTTCGTATTTATCTACAAAAGCTACATAATTATTAACCCAAGTTTCAATTAAAACATCATTAGGATTCTTCAAATCATCTTGAAGTTTTAAAATTATTTTTTGAAATTCATCACCAATTGTTTGGTTTTCGTTTCTATATACATTAAAGAAAATGTATTCTTCTAAAGTTTCTTCTTTTTCTATTGTTTCTTTTTCTTC
>JAZLAK010000025.1:0-21556 GCA_045613165.1 Bacilli bacterium
TAAGAAATAAAATTCTTAACATATTCATTATAAGCTTTTTCATCAATAGAAGATGTACTTTTATAAAGTATATCTTTTTTTTCTAATACACTTTCTATAATATAATTTTTTAATAATGGATTTCTAACTAGTAATGGTCCTAAATTATATGTAGCAAATAAATTATTGTAATGTATACCCTCATTATGAGATTTATAATTATCAGCATGTCCGTTTATAACTTCAAATAAATGATTATCTTTATTATTTAATACACATTGTCTATTTTGAAATCCAATAATTGGTTCTTTAAAAAACTTACATTCCATAATCTCTTCACCAATTATTCTATTATCAATTTCTTTAGAATAAAAATCAAATATTCCTAAAGTCTCTAACTTTTCTCCATCAACTTTTTCTATATAATTACCTAACAACTCATAACTGTTTCCAGTAAAAATTATATGTTTACCATCATCGATAGCATTCTTTAATCTATCTTTATATTTCACAAAATCTTCAATAACAATTCTTTGATTTAACTCTGAACCACATCCCATATAGTAAATATCATACTTATTAAAATCTATCTTATCTCCAACACTTAATTTAATAACTTCGCAAAACATATCTTGATCTTCAAAACCTTTTACTAAAGCCATTATATTTCCATTTTCTCCATATAAATTCATCAAGTCATAATAAAGGTGTGCAATACGTATTTTATTCATGTGTTTCCTCCTTTATTTTTTTTCTTATAACATCAGTCATATCAAAACAAACCATAGTATAAATATCTCCACTAGATTCATTTTTTACTCTTTCCAATAACGTATCAATATTATCAATAAGTATTAACTTGTCATCGCTAATATTTGCATATTTTAATCTAGTTAAAACATCAAATCTAAATCTTCCTATAACAAAAATCTTATCTATATATTTATCGTTTAATAATTCAAATTGAACATCGTATAACCAACTTAAATCATTTAATTTGTATCTTCTTGATACATTATCAAAACCTAATATAATTGTTTTTTTATGATGTTGTTCATTAATATAATGTAGTGCTTCATAATAACTTAAATTATTTTCATTTTTACTTTCTATCATATGAACAGTTCTATCATTGATTTTTAAGTTTTTCATTCTTTTTGATTCTAATGGCTCATCATTTAAATATCTTTTTAAATTTTCATCACTAATACCAATAGTCTTACAAAGTGTATAAGCTGCCAAAGTATAGTATACAGCAAAGAAAACATCTTTATTTATATGATATATAGAATTATTTATAGTAAAGAATTGTTTCTTTAAATCAACATCATTTGCCTCAAAATTAACCTTTTCGCGTCCGAAGTCACAACAATCACATTTATATTTTCCTATATGTCCATTATGATAAAAATAATATTTTAGTTTTTTACCACAAATAGGGCAATAGGCAGCATCAACTGAATTATTAATTGGTGTATCTGTATCATATTTTGTTTTACCAACACCATAAGTAGTAATCATACCATGATGTAAATATTTTAATCTATTTAAAAAAGGATCATTAGCATTTATTATTACATGAGTATTATCGCCAATAGAATTAACAATTTTATCTAATATTAATTCAGGATGCCCATTTCTTGCAGGTTGATCACGAGTGATATTAGTAATTAACATATGAGTTAATCTATTTTTATCAAATATTTTGGATATATAAGACTCATCTAATTCCATTAATAAAACATCAGCGTTAATTTTTTTAGTAAAAGGATTTGTATTATTTAAAATTAATGTTGTAGCAGCGTTAACTAAATTAGAACCACTATTATTCCACACAACTTTATATCCACTTTTTTCTAGTATATGTGCTACTAAACTTGTTGTACTTCCTTTACCACTACTACCAGTTATACCAATAACATACTTTGGATATTTAACTTTCTTTAAAATATTCAAGTCATGTTTCTTAACTAAACTTCCTGGAAAAACACTTCCATTTCTTTTAAATATTTTACAAATAAAAGTAATTAATCTATTATAAATTATTAAAATTGTTGTTTTCATTATATCACCTAAACTTATTATAGCATTTTATTAAAAGTTTTTTATATAAAATTTATCAAGATAAAATTTTTTCCACATAAAAATTGGTTGTTAACACAAAAAAAATATAGTATAATGATTTATATATCGTAGGAGTGATGCGCTTTGAGAAGAATATTATCAAGTATAGATATTGGTACTAATTCTATTAAGTTAGTTGTTGCAGAAATTGTAAGAGATAAAGTTAATGTATTGTGTGCAATTTCAGAAGAATCTCGTGGCATAAAAAAAGGTTTAATAGAAAATTTTGAAGATGCTGTTTATTCTATAAAGAAAACAGTAAAAAAAGCTGAAGATATGCTTGGATTAAAAATAAAAAAAGTAGTAGCATCAGTACCTGAATATGATTTAAAATTCTCAAGCGGTGAAGGAGTAAATACTATTACTAATGAAGATGGAATAGTAACAAAAAATGATATATCAAGAATATTAAAAACATGTGCTTATAATAAAGTAAATGAAAATTATGAACTTATAAATATTATACCTATTGAATATAAACTAGATAATAAAGTAATTAAAAATCCAGTAGGTTTAATGGGAAAAAAATTGAAATTAAGTAGTATAGTTATAAGTGCACCAAAAAAAGATATATATGAATTTATAAAAGCAATAGAAAAATGTGGAATAGAAGTAATAGATATTATGTTAGGAAGCATTGCGGATTATGCTTTATTTAAAAATGAATTTTTAGATGAAAATAATGGTGTAATAATAAATTTAGGTGCAGGTAAAACAACTATTTCAGCTTTCTACAAAGGAATATTAGTTAATGAATATATTTTACCTGAAGCAGGAGACTTAGTTGATAATGATATATCTTTTATGTATAAAACTAAAATAAAAGATAGTAAGAAGTTAAAAGAAAGATATGCTCTTGCATCAACAAAATTAGCAAATCCAAAAGAAATAACGACACTAATAAACAAATTAGGAGAAAAAGTAGAAGTTAATCAATATGAATTAACTGAATATGTTGCATCTAGAATGCAAGAAATCTTAAAAAAAGCAAAAAATCAAATAAATTACTTAACAAAGAAAGAAATAAGTTATATAATAATTACAGGAGGATTGACGGAAATAAAAGATTTCAATATACTAGCTACTAGTATATTTGGAAATAATGTAACTTTTGGAAACGTCAACATTATAGGAGTAAGAGATAATAAATATTCTACTGCTATAGGATTAATTAAGAATTTTAATGATAAATTAAATTCTAAAGATAAAGATTATTCAATCTTTGATGAAGAAGAAATAGATATATTGTGTTCTAGCGATAAAAGAATTAATGTAGCTAGCGATTCGATATTAGGAAAAGTATTTGGATACTTTTTCGACAATTAGGGAGAGTGGAAGAAATGTTCGATTTACAAATGGATCAAATTGCAAAAATAAAAGTCATTGGTGTAGGGGGCGGAGGATGTAATGCCGTAAACCGAATGATTGAATCTGGAGTTAAAGGAGTAGAATTTATTGTTGCTAATACTGACTTACAAGTATTAAATGTTTCAAAAGCTGAAACAAAATTACAAATAGGTCAAGATATTACAAACGGATTAGGTGCTGGAGCAAATCCTGAAGTTGGTAGAGAAGCAGCAATTGAAAGTAAAAATGATATTACTGAAGCTTTAAAGGGTGCAGATATGGTATTCGTTACTTGTGGTATGGGGGGCGGAACTGGTACTGGAGCAGCACCAGTTATTGCTGAAATAGCACAAAATTTAGGAGCTTTAACAGTTGGTATTGTTACAAAACCATTTAGATTTGAAGGAAAAAGAAGAATGGAACAAGCAATACTTGGTATTGATGAATTAAGAAAACATGTTGATACTCTAATTGTTATACCTAATGATAATTTAAGAGATATAATTGATAAATCAACTCCAATGGTAGATGCATTTAAAGAAGTAGATAATGTATTACATAGAGGTGTACAATCTATAAGTGACCTTATTGCTGTATCTGGTTTAGTTAACTTAGACTTTGCAGATGTTAAAGCAGTAATGGAAAAACGCGGAAACGCGCTTATCGGTATTGGATTAGGAGTTGGAGAAAATAGAGCAATTGAAGCAGCTAAACAAGCAGTTTCAAGTCCATTATTAGAAACAAGTATCAGCGGAGCAACAGATGCAATAATAAATGTTACAGGTGGAAATTCATTAACATTATTTGAAGCTGAAGATGCAGCAGAAATTATTAGACAAAGCGCTAACACAGATATTAATATTATCTTCGGTGCAGTAATCAATGAAAACTTAAATGATGAAGTAATTGTTACGGTTATTGCAACAGGATTTGAAGATACTGAAGCACAATATCAAAATGCTAATTACTCTAATGAAAGAGAAAGTATTCCATCAAGAAGTTCTAAAGTAACTGATGATGACGGAGACTTCGATATTCCTTCTTTCTTAAGAGATAGAGACGATTTTTAAAAAGTAGTTGAAATAAACTACTTTTTTTGATACTATTTATATAGAGTAGTAAGACTACTTAAGAATTCTATTTATGAAAAAATTAATAAATTATATAATCGTCCTTCGTCTCTCGAATATAGTCGGGGGGGGGGTTAATAATTATATAATTTTTTTGTATGTAAAAGGAGGAAATAATTCATGAATAGAAGACAAAAAATAATAGTAAGTGTAACAGGAATATTTTTAGTACTATTATTACTAGTAGGATTAACATATGCATATTTCTTAACAAGAATAACTGGTAATACAAATGATAAATCTATATCTGTTAGTACTGCAAACCTAGCATTAGTTTATAGAGATGGAAATGGAGTTATTGAACCAGATACAGAAATTATGCCTGGCTCAGTTTTAGATTCAAAAACATTTACAGTAACAAATGAAGGTAATGACACAACAGAATATGTTGTTGTAATAGAGGATGCAAGTGTAACATATGCACAAACAATAGAAGTAAATGGTGTTACACAAACAGCGGGAGATACAACAACATTTGAATCAAATGATTTTGTGTATACTTTAACATGTAAATCATATAAAAATTATGGCGATGAAAATCAAGCAGAAAGTGGAACATGTAATGGTGTAGATACTGAAGCTACATTCCCAATTAAAGGTGGATTATTAATTGGAAATAGTGCAGAAGTAGGAAAAACACATGCATATTCATTAACAGTGACATATAAAGAAACTGGTGTAGATCAATCAGCAGATATGAATAAAACATTAACTGCAAAAGTAAATATTGCAGATCCAAATGGATTTAATCCATATGTAGGGGACAAAGGTTCATTAGCATATACAATAATAAATAATGCAGTAACTGTAACAAGTGCAGAAAAAGAAGATGGATATGCAGAATATAGAGCAACACCATTAACTACACCAGCAGTAGAAGCAACAATGACATATGCAGATAATGGCGCTGGGACTGAATCGACTAAAAATTATATAATAACAAAAACTTTCACAGCAACTAATGCAGCAAAATATTATATAACATATGGAGATACAGCAACTTATACAACAAATTATAAAATAACAAATAAAGATGGAAGTGCATTAAAAGCAGTATTAGTATCAACAGGATATGAAACATTAAAAGGAAAATATATAGTAACAACTTCAGGAAGTACATCAACTTCTCCTGTATCAGGAAGTGAAAAAAGCACAATATATTATGTAACAAATGCAACATCAACAACAATAGAAACTTTACAATTAAGTGGAGGACTTGCATCAAATGAAAAATATATAACATATGGAGATTCATATAAATTTGATAAAAGTACAGGAACATATACTTTACAAAATGTACAAGTAGTTAAATATAAAGATGGATATAAAACATTAGTTGGTAAATATGTAGTAAATACATCAGGAGCAAATACAGCAACAGCTGCAACATCTACTAATTTATCAAGTATATATTTAGTAACAGGAAATTCAACAGAAACAAAAATGACATATAAAACAATAACAAAAAAATCAACAGAAGAATCATATGGAAGTGCAGAAAGAACATTAACAACAACAGCAGATGAATATGGAACAAGTTACTATTTTAGAGGAGATGTAGAGAATAATTATTTAACATTTAATAATGGAAATAATGATACATGTTGGAGGATCGTCCGTATCGAAGGTGATGGCGCTATAAAGATGGTGTTAGCAGATGCTACTGCTGGATGTAGTGAAGCAACACTTGCAAAGACTGATAGTGCATATATAGGAACTGGAGATTACGGATATACAACAAATACAAACAATCAATATTTTGCAGATTATGAAAATAGTGCAGCAAGAACGTCAAGTATGAAATATAAATTTAATATATTCTTAAATGGTGGAGAATTTGATAGTTATGATAGTAGTTATAATACAATAAAGAAAACATATACAGCATGGAGTGCAGATGCAAAGAAAAAATTAAAAACAACAACAGCATGTATAGGAGATATAACAAATGCATATACGGATGCTGGAGTATTAATGACAGAAACAGAAAAACAAAATGCAATAACAAGTTATAGTAGTTTCTATTATAATTCATATATAAGATTATATGGAAAAGGTCAAACTGCAAATGCAACATTAATGTGTAATGCAACAGGAGGGAAAACAGCAGAAACACAAATATTCCCACTAACAGCAGATGAAGTGGTATTTGCTGGTGTAAAGGCAGGAGCATATAATTATACTTATTACTTAAGAGATAACGCAACAACTGATTGGTGGTGGACTCTCTCTCTGTCCAGCTTCAGTGGCGACAACGGTCTCGCATTCCGCGTTGATGAGGATGGTTGCGTGGTCAGCGACCGTGCGGGCAGCGCTGGAAGCAGTCTGCGCCCCGCAGTTTCGTTAGCATCTGGGACACAATTCTTGAGTGGTGACGGAAGTATAGGAAATCCTTATAAGATAAAATAAAATTCGACAAAATTTTTAAAACTAATAAATTATAATAAACTAGGTGATACAAGTGACAATATATGTAGACCTAGTTTTTTTAATAAACTTAATTATGGATTTTTATATATTGTCAGGAGTTAAATTTTTACTAAAATTAGAAACAAAATTAGTAAGAATACTCTTTGGTTCACTTATAGGTTCACTTTCTTTATTTTTATTGTTTTTTCATCTTTCTACGTTTTCTTTAAATCTTTTAAAAATAATTATAAGTTTACTTATGGTACTTATAACGTTTGGCAAATATAAATTTTTTAATAGATTATTTTATTTATATGTTGTCAGTATATTCTTAGGTGGTAGTATATATCTAATAAATGATTCTTTAGGTTATAAAGTAAATGGACTATTATTTATTAATAATGGATATAGTATCAATTTAATTATTCTCTTAATAATAAGCCCAATGATAATATATTTGTATATAAAAGAATTTTTTAAATTTAAAAAGAAATTAAATACAACATATAATGTTACAATAAAAATAAAAAATAAAGAAATAAAATTAGAGGGTTTCTTAGATACAGGTAATAAACTAATAGATCCATACTTCAACAGACCAATAATACTATTATCTAAAAAATATATTGTTTTAAAAGGTAACAAAATTATCTATGTACCATTCTCTTCTTTAAATAATAATGGTTTACTAAAATGTATCATCCCGGAATATATATTAATAGATAATAAAAAATATGATAATGTTCTTATTGGTATAAGTGAAAATTTAAGTTATGATTGTATACTCAATGAAAGGTTATTTGATATATGAAAAAATTAATAGAATTAATTAATAAAATTTTTAAGAAAGAAAATATATGTTTATTTTTAGGTAGTACTGATATTTTACCTCCTCCTTTAAAAGAGGAAGAAGAAACAAAATACCTTTTAGAGTTTAAAGAAGGTAATATGGAAGCTAGAAATAAACTTATAGAACATAATATAAGATTAGTTGTATTTTTAGCAAAAAAATATGAAAATACAGGATATGATTTAGAAGATTTAGTTAGTATTGGTTCAATAGGATTAATAAAAGGAATAAATACTTATAAAATGGATAAAAATATTAAACTTGCAACATATTGTTCAAGATGTATTGCAAATGAAATATTAATGTTTTTAAGAAAAAATAAAAAACGTAGAACTGAAATAAGTTTTGAAGATGCTTTAAATTATGATGCTGAAGGAAATGAATTACATTTAGAAGATATATTAGGTACTGAAGAAGATATTGTGTATAAAGAATTTGAATCTAAAATAGATAAACGAGCTCTAGAAAAAGAATTAAATTCTTTAACTGATAGAGAAAAACATATAATGAAATTAAGATATGGTTTAAATAATACAGAAGAATTCACACAAAAAGAAGTAGCTAATATGTTAGGTATAAGCCAATCGTACATTTCTCGTATAGAAAAGAAAGTGATTAGAAGATTAAAAAGTACTATGAAAGTGTAAAAAAACATTTATTTTTATTAAATGTTTTTTTGTAATCTAAACTTGACAATTAATGCTATTTTTTATATAATTATTCCTGTTCGCAAAAAAAGGGAGTGGAAATATGAAAAAAACAAAAATTATATGCAGTATTGGACCAGCTAGTACTAATCCAGACGTAATGGAACAAATGGTTAATGTAGGTATGAATGTTGCTCGTATAAATTTTTCTCATGCTACAATTGAAGAAAGAGAAAATGTTGTAAATAGTGTTAAAGAAGTTAGAAAAAGAACCGGACAAAATATTGCTATTCTTTACGATACAAAAGGACCTGAATTTAGAAATGGTGAATTAGAAAATGGTGAAATAGAATTAATTCCAGGTAGTACTATTAAAGTAGTTAAAGAAAATGTATTAGGTAACAGTGAAAGATTTTCAGTAAACCATCCGGAAGCTATTGATTCATTAAATATAGGAAATATAATTCTTTTAGAAAATGGATTAATGAGTATGGAAGTAATTGAAAAAAATAATGACAGCGTAACATGTAAAATAATTAATGGCGGAATATTAGGAAATAAAAAAAGTTTAAGTGTACCAGGTGTACATTTAGATATTCCTTTTATTAGTCAAACAGATTATGAAGATATTACATATGCTTGTAATCATGATGGTGACTATTTAGCTCTATCATTCGTTTCAACTGCAGAAGATGTATTAAGAGCTAGAGAAATATTAAAAGAAAATAATAGAGAAGATTTAAAAATTATTTCTAAAATTGAAAGTACTACAGGTGTAGAGAATATTGAAAGTATTTTAAGTGTAAGTGATGGTATTATGATTGCTCGTGGAGATTTAGGAGTTGAAGCTCCAATGGAACAATTACCATATTTACAAAAAATGATGATTAAAAAAGCAAGAGAATATAGTAAAATTTGTATAGTAGCTACTGAAATGTTAGAATCTATGAAAAAGTCATCAAGACCTACTAGAGCAGAAGTTAGTGACGTAGCAAATGCAGTTATGGATGGAACTGATGCAGTAATGTTAAGTGGAGAAACAACAACAGGACATTATCCTATTGAAACTGTTAAATATATGTCAGGAATTTGTGAAGAAACAGAGCGTCATATACATTTTGAAGAATTACCAGACTTTAATAGAAAAAATAATATAGTAGAAATGGTTTCAATTAACGCAGCTGCAAGTGCAAATAATTTAGATGCAAAACTTATAGTATCATCAACAATGAGTGGATATACAGCAAGAAAAATAAGCAACATTAGACCTGACGCACCAATATTAGCTCAATGTATAAGTGAAAGTGTTGCAAGAGGGTTAGCATTATATTATGGTGTATATACAAAAATGATACCAGTTTATGATACAACTGATGAAATACTAAATGAATCTTTAAAAAATGCTAAAAACTTTATTGATTTAAAAGAAAATGATATAGTTGTTATCACAGGTGGAAGTCATACACTAGAAAATAAAAGTACAAATTTATTAAAAATAGAAAAAATTTAATGTAAATAAAAAGTCAGTATAAGTAAAATTATGCTGATTTTGTTTTATAAAAACAAATTCTAGTGTATAATTAATTAAGAGGTGGATTATGTTAATTTTAGCAAAGACAGTATTAGGTATAATGTTAGGTTTTATATTATCATTAATTACTGGGTTAATATCTATTCCTATATTAAGAAAGAAAAAAATAGGACAATGTACTACAAGAACATTAAATGAAAGACATATAAAAAAGGAAGGTACTCCAACAATAGGAGGGATAATTTTTATAATTCCAACAATAATAAGTATATTACTATTATATTTTAAAGGCAGTTTAAATATAAATCATAATTTAATAATATTAATTATAGTATTTTTATCTTATGCTTTATTAGGATTTATAGATGATTATTTGAAAATAAAATTTCATAACAACAAAGGATTATCTATAAAAATAAAATTTATAATAGAAGTTTTAATAGCGATAGTATTTTATACAATTTATAAATATAATGGTGGCCTTACAGATGTAACAATAAGTTTATTTGGATTAAAAATTCAGTTAGGGTATTTCTTTGGATTATTCATTTTATTCTTATTGGTAGGCACAACAAATGCCGTAAATATTACTGATGGATTAGATGGTTTGTGTGGCGGACTTAGTGCTGTAGCGTTCTTCTCATATGGAGTAATTTCATGGGGTTCATATTGGATAACTGGATATCAAGAAATTGCAATATTCTGTTTTATATTAGTGGGAGCAGTATTAGGTTTCTTAGTATTTAACTCACACCCAGCTAAAGTATTCATGGGTGATACAGGTTCTTTAGCACTAGGTGGTGCTTTAGCAACAGTAGCAATATTAACAAGACATGAAATAAGTTTAGCAATAGTTGGTGGAGTATTTGTAATAGAAACTTTATCAAGTTTAATACAAATTATTGCCATTAAAAAATTTAATAAAAAAATATTCTTAAAAGCACCATTACATCATCATTTTGAACAATTAGATTGGTCAGAATCTGACATTGTTAAAATGTTCTGGATAGTGGGATTTATGTTAGGAATGGTTGGAATAATATACGGAGTATGGTTATAACATACTTCTTTTTGTTTGTAATAAAATTATAAAATACATATAAAATTTAATAGGTGGGAAAGAATGAATAAATTTGATTATAAACTATTTATAAGTGTAATTATTCTAGCAATATTCGGTTGCATTATGATATATTCATCAAGCTATATATGGGCTGAATATAAGTTTAATGATGCTTTTAAATATTTTAAAAATCAATTTGTATTCCTAATATTAGGTAGTATATTAATGTACATTTTATCAAAAATAAATTATAACTTTTATAAAAAGAAATCAAATTTAATAATACTATTATGTTTTGTTTTATTAGTATTGGTTCTTATTCCTGGGATAGGTGTAGTGAGAAATGGATCGCGAAGTTGGTTTGGTATAGGTGGATTTGGTATACAACCTAGCGAAGCTGCTAAAGTAGGTTTGGTTATATTTGTCGCTAAGTATCTATCCAATAATTATTCCATAATGTACGATATAAAAAAAGGAGTATTACCAATAATTTTTGTAATAGGAATATTCTTTATACTTATTATGTTAGAACCTGATTTTGGAACTGCAATGGTTATAACGATGGCTTTAGTAGCAATGATATTTATTTCCAAAGTAAAATTATCTTTTTTTATAAAAATAGGAGTAGTAGGACTATTAGGAATAGTTGCGTTAATAATAATTGCTCCATATAGAATGGCAAGAATAGTATCTTTCTTAAATCCTTGGAGTGATCCGTTAGGTAGTGGTTTTCAAATTATACAAAGTTTATATGCAATAGGTCCTGGAGGACTTTTTGGTATGGGATTTGGAAATAGTATACAAAAACATTTTTATTTACCAGAACCCCAAACCGATTTTATATTTTCAATAATAAGTGAAGAATTAGGATTCTTAGGAGTATTAATAGTTAGTATATTCTTTATATTTATATTTTATAGGTGTATAAAAATAAGTCTAAATACTAAAGATTTATTTGGAAAATATTTAAGCTTTGGTCTTAGTTTTATGATGATATTCCAAACAATATTAAATTTATGTGTTGTTATAGGATTAGTTCCAGTAACAGGAGTAACGTTACCATTTTTATCATATGGAGGAAGTAGTTTATTAGTTTCGATGGCTAGTATAGGTATAATTTTGAATTTAAGTAGAAATAGAAAATAAAAAAATAATTATAATTTATAATTATTTCATAATAAACAGCAAGAAAGTTTTAAAAAAAATTTTAATATCAAAAAAAATATTAGAATTTAAAGCGTAATATTTTTCGCAATTAATACGAGAATTGAAATCAATGAATTTATCACGATTTACTTGCCAATAACCTGTTAAACCAGGCCTAACATTAGTAATAATATCTAAATTATTTTTTAACAAACTTTTTTCCCTAGGTAAATAAGGTCTAGGTCCTATTATGGACATATCGCCTTTTAAAATATTAATAAATTGTGGAAATTCATCTAAACAACTATTACGTAAAAATTTACCGATTTTAGTAATTCTTGGATCATTTTTCAATTTTTGTGTTTTTTCCCATTCTTCTTTTAATTTTTTATCTTTTAAAATACTTTCTAATTCGTTATCAGCATTGACTATCATAGTTCTAAATTTATACAATTTAAATAATTTTTTATTCTTACCATATCTATCTTGAGTATAAAATATCTTATCGTAATCACCAGTGACTATAAAACATATCTTTATTATAGGAATAATAATTAATAATAATATACATCCTATAAGAGCAAATAATATATCGAAAAATCTTTTAATAATTATATAAAAATTTTCTTTAATTTTATTTATCATCTATACACTTCCATAACTAAATTTACTTACACAATATAACATAATAATTTCTATTTTTCAATTATATAAAACTTTTATTATAAAAAACATAAAATAATTAATTAAAAATAATAAATTAATTTAAAAATGTAAAAATATTATATTTGTTTTTAAATTGAATTAATAAATATATTGACTTTCCTTGATTGGTTATATTATAATCAAGAAGACATTTAGCAAAAATACTCGAAAACTCAAATTCAAAGATAGACAATTTTAATTTCAACATGACGAAACACATATAGAGACATATGAGTTTTTTTGCGTTGTTAGGAAAGGAGATGAAAAAATGTCATTCATCAAAGTCGAAGCTTTATGTAAAAGTTTTAAAGTTGCAAAACGAAATAGTGGCGTCAAAGCAGCTTTAAAGTCGTTTTTCAAAAGAGAATACAAAATTGTAGATGCAGTTAAAGATGTTTCTTTTGAAATCGAAAAAGGTGAAATTGTTGGTTATATAGGGCCAAATGGAGCAGGAAAAAGCACTACTATCAAAATGTTAAGTGGAATACTTAAACCAACCGCTGGAAACATAATAATAGATGGATTAAATCCATTCAAAGACAGACGCAATTATGTTTCTAAAATAGGAGTAGTATTTGGCCAAAGAAGTCAATTAGCATGGGATATCCCAGCTGAAGACACATTTGATTTACTAAGAGATATTTATAAAATTAATAATAATGAATATCAAAAAACAAAAGAAGAATTAGTAAATCTACTTGATATTAAAGACATAATAAAACAACCAGTTAGAAGCCTAAGTTTAGGTCAGAGAATGCGTTGTGAAATTGCAGCATCGTTATTACACAAACCAGAAATATTATTTTTGGACGAACCAACAATTGGACTAGATACAACAAGTAAAAAAATAGTTAGAGAGTTTATTAAAAAAATTAATAAACAACAAAAGGTTACAATAATTCTAACTACACACGATATGTTTGATATTGATGCTCTAGCCAAAAGAATTATTCTTATAGGAAGAGGTAAAATTCTTTATGATGGAACTCTTAACAATCTAAAAAGAAAATATGGAAGTTACAAAAATGTAACTGTAAATACAAAAGAAAATATAAAAATAACAAAATTAAATGGAGTAATAAAAAAAGAAAAAATAAACGGTGGATATAATTTTATAATCGATTCTAATATATTAACTATTTCAAAATTTGTTAATTATTTATCTAAAAATTATTATATAGAAGATATTGATATAGATAATGAAAATATAGATGATATGATTTTAAAATTATATGACGAATATAAAATATGATATCTTACTTAAATTATTTTAAATTAAGATTTATAACTAATCTACAATATAGAGCCTCTGCGTTAGCAGGTTTATCTACACAATTCTTCTTTGGATTATTATTTATAATGGTATATTTAGCTTTTTATAATTCTAATACAGGTTCTACATATCCTATGGAATGGAATGAATTAGTAACTTATATGTGGTTACAACAAGCTTTCTTCGCTCTTATATATCCTCTAGAAAAAGACCAAGAATTATTAAATATGATTAGTAATGGAAACTTAGCATATGAACTAATTAGACCTCAAAATTTCTTTTTAAAATTCTATATAAAAATGATTGCTCAAAAAGTAGTTTCTACATTATTAAGATGTATACCTATAATAATAATTGGTTTTATATTACCATATCCTTATAAATTATCTTTACCTTTATCTTTCTCACATTTTATAATTTTTATTATTGCCCTTATATTATCTTGTTTATTAATTAGTGCTTTATCAGTTATCATACATTTAATAACTATGTTTACAATAGATTCTAGAGGAACAATTAGTATATATAGTGTAATATCAGAAGTGTTTTCAGGGGGTACTATACCAATACCGTTTTTCCCAAATTGGTTAAAAACTATTGCATATATTTTACCATTTAGATTTATAGGAGATTTCCCATTTAGGGTTTATTCAGGAAGTATAGAAATAAATGAAGGACTAATTCTATTAGGGCAATCACTTATATGGATTATCGTTGTTATATGTTTAGGTTTATTTATATCAAAAATAGCCTTAAAAAAGGCGGTGATTCAAGGTGGTTAAACTTTATTTTGAAAACTTTAAACTTCATTTAAAAACACAGTTAGAATATAAAGCATCTTTTATAATGAGTTTTATAGGACAAATCTTTGTATATTTTACTTATTATTTTATTATAATAGCATTATTCCAAAGATTTAATAACATAAAAGGTTTTAATATGTACGAAGTACTATTATGCTTCTCAATAATAAATTTTGGTTATTCTTTTAATGAAACATTTTTTAGAGGAATAGACCAGTTTGATCATTTTATTGTAGAAGGTACATTAGATAGATTACTTTTAAGACCAGTAAATGTTTTATTTCAAGTTATGTGCTCTTTAGTAGATTTTTCAAAAATATCAAGAATACTCCAATCATTAATTATATTAGTTATATCTTTAATAAAATTAGATATATCATGGACTATCTCAAAAATAATATTATTAATTTTAATGATGATAAGTTCTATAATAATTTTCTTTTGTATATTTGTTTTAATGGCATCTTATTGCTTTATGACAGTACAAGGTTTAGAGGTTCGAAATCTATTTACAGATGGTGGAAAACATGTAGCACAATATCCTATAGGAATATTTAATAAATCGTTTAAATTTATCTTTACATTTATAATTCCTTATGCAGTTGTAAATTATTATCCATTATTATATTTCTTAGAAAAAAGCGATAATATATTATATTATTTTTCCCCATTATTAGTATTCATATACCTTATACCTTGTCTATATAGTTTTAATTTAGGCTTAAAAAAATATAATAGTGCTGGTTCATAAGTGTGGATTATTTCCACACTTTTTTGTTTTTATTTTTTTATAAAATAATTGATCGCGAAACAAACGTTTGGCATGATATTTTAAGAAAAAAAGTTGTAAAAGAATGGAGATGATAAAATGGACTATTTAGAAATTAATGAAGATACTTTTGAAAGTATTAAACATGTAGATGAATTTGGAAAGGAATTTTGGTATGCAAGAGAACTTATGCACGTATTAGAATATAAAAAATGGGAAAATTTTCATAAAGTAATAAAAAATGCAATGATTGCCTGCGAAAATAGTGGTTACCAAGTTAAATATTGTTTTCCTGAAGTTAAGAAGTCAATAATTAGTGGTAAAGGGAAAAAAAGTTTTATTATTGATTATAGTTTAACACGTTATGCTTGTTACTTAATAGCCCAAAATGGTGATAGTAGAAAAAAAGTTATTGCTTTGGCTCAAACTTATTTTGCTGTACAAACAAGAAAAATGGAGTTAACTGAAAAAGAATACTCTAAATTAACTGAAGATGAAAAAAGATTATATAACAGGAATTTAACTAGAAAAGGAAATTTTTCTTTAAATCAAACTGCTAAAAAATCAGGTGTAAAAAATTTTGACAAATTTCATAATTCTGGTTATAAGGGTTTGTATAATGGATAGACAGCAAATGATATAGCCAAAAGAAAAGGTTTAAAATATAGGGAAGACATATTAGATAATATGGGAAATGATGAATTAGTTGCAAATTTATTTAGAATTCAAACTGAACAAAAATTAAAAAAAGATAATATTAATAATGAAGATGATGCAAACAACACACATTATGAAGTAGGTCGTAAAATAAGAAATACAATAAAAGAATTAGGCGGAACAATGCCAGAAGATTTACCAACTCCTAAAAAAAGTATAAAACAAATAGAAAAAGAAAATAAAAATAAATATATAGAAACTAAAACAAAATTATAGATGAGTATGGAATATTTCCACACTTTTTTTGTTTATGTTATAATACTTTTACAGGTGGTTATTATGGTTGAAGTAACAAGAAAAAATAATTATACTTTTGACGATTGTCATAGTTATGCATATGAATTTAGAACTGAAGATTTAATTGTAGATTTTTCACAATCAGGTAATAGAGATTTATATTTTACTTGTTTTCCAAGAGAAGATAAAAAAATAAATCAATTAAAAATTAGCATGTTTGATGACTATCTTTTATATAGAGCAATTGATGAATTATATAAAGATATAACTGACTTAACTAGATGGGAACATCCAACAACATATATGAAAGAATTTCAAGATAAATTATTTAATGGTGAATATATTAGTTGGGAAAGTGATGATTATTGTAGTATGTATGAAGCTGATGATAAAAAAAGATATAATTACCTAAATATTTATAAAAAAGAAAATGAATTTATTTTAGAATTTGTGAATAATTCAGATAGAGGTATATATTCTATAGCTTTTAATACCGATAGAAGCAAGTATAGAATGTTTGTAGGAGCATTCTCACAATTTTTATTTAAACTAAAAGAAGTAACAGAGGAATACCATCAAATAGATTTTGATGAATACTTAGTTCAAAAAAGATTAATAAAAGGAATTGATTTAAATGGAAACAAAAAGATTTAAAATGATAGATGAAAACTTTATATGTGAAGTATGTAATAAAAATGTAGAAAAACTAGGAGTCACTGCAAGGGACCATTGTCCTTATTGTTTATCTAGCAAACATTTAGATATAAACCCAGGTGATAGAAGTGCAGACTGTGGTGGAGTTTTAGTACCAATAGATATAGAAAAAAGTAAAAAAGATACTATGAAAATAGTTTATAAATGTAATAAATGTGGCATGATAAAAAAGAATAAAGCTTCAGATGACGATAATTTTGATTTGATTTTAGAAATTATGAGTAAAGGAGAAAAATTTTAATTGCAACTGAATTTATACAAAATGCTCCTAAATTTAGGTTGTGCTACCGATTATAAAAGTGCTATATTTTCGGTGTGATATAATACTTATGAAGAGTAAAATAGTGTAAAATTATATTGTTAAATAATACCACTAATGTTAAAATAAAAATTGGTGATAGTAATGAAGAGATTAATGAAGAAAAAATATTGTTCATATTTAATGATTAATTACTATCTTTCTAAACAAAACTAGTGTATAAATTTGCACTAGTTTTTTATATTTTTGAGGGAGTGTATTATGGAAAGAAAACAAATAGAAAATGAAAAATTAAGATTAATGGTATTTAAAAGTGCCTTAGAATTAGGAAAAAAAGTAGATGAACATTTATTAGAATTATATAATTTAGATAAAGATAAATATACATTTTTATTACCTATTAAAGAAAGTTTCTTTAATGATGGTCATTTAAAAGTAGAAATAGGTGAGACTGTAAGAGGTAAAGAGGTATTTGCACTTACTGATATAGGAAATTATTCCTTAGAATATGAAATGCATGGTTTTATGAATCACACAAGTCCTAATGATTTAATGATACAACTAAAAGATGGAATAGGTGCATGCAATAGCCATGCAGACAAAATAAATGTAGTAATGCCTTATTTATATGCAGGAAGACAACATAGAAGAAATACAAGAGAAAATTTAATGTGTGGACAAATGTTACATGAATTAGATATGAACCAACATATAAAAAGTATTATTACATTTGACGCACATGATCAAGGAGTGGAACATGCTCTACATAATACTGAATTTGATAATTTTTATCCTACTAATACAATATTAAAATATTTAATTAATGATATTGAAATAAAAGATTTAAAAAATATAGTTTTTGTAGCTCCAGATAATGGTGCAACAGGAAGAAGAAATGTTTACTTAAATTCATTTCAATCAAACTATATAAATAGAGAAGCGGGAAGCTTTTATAAACAAAGAGATTACAACAATTTAGTTGGAGGTAAATATCCTGTAATATCACATGACTACTGTGGAAATGAAAATTTAGAAGGAAAAACTGCAATAATAAGTGATGATATGATAGCAAGTGGTGGAAGTATGTTTGATGTTATAGATGAATTAAAAAAGAGAAAAGTTAATAAAATATATATTGTAGTTACTTTTGCATTATTTACTAAAGGAATAGAAGAATTTGATAAATACTATAAAAATAATATGTTTGACGGCATTTATACTACAAACCTAACTTATATACCTGAATGTTATAAAAATAAAGAATGGTTGCATGTATGTGATTGTTCTGAAACTTTAGCTCAAATAATTTATAACATACATAATGATTTATCTATATCGAATATATTAAGAGATAAAAGTGAACCTATTAAATTATTAGAGAAAAAATTTGAAGGAGAAGAATAAAAATGTATGATTTAATTGTAGTTGGTATGGGGCCTAGTTCAATATTTCTAGCTTATGAATTAATACAACTTAATAACTATAAAAATATATTATTAATAGATCAAGGAAAAAGCATTGAAAAAAGACTATGTCCAATAAGTAAAACAAAAAAATGCTTAAACTGTAAACCTAAATGCAATATAACATGTGGATTTAGTGGAGCAGGAGCATTCTCAGATGGAAAATTAAATAGTTATCATTTATGTTTAAGAGAAAACGATGAAGAAATATATTTAGGTGGTAATGGTGGAAGCTATATAAAAGAATATTTAACAAAAGAAGAAATAAATGAACTATTAACATATACTGATAACATATATTTAAAATTTGGTGCCGATAAAAATTTACACGGAGTTAAATATATAGAAGAAATAAAAGAAATAAAAAGAAAAGCCAAGAAAGAAAATATAGATTTGGTTAGTTTTCCTATAAGACATTTAGGAACTGAAAAAGCTCATATTTTATATGGAAAAATAGAAGAATATTTAAAAGAAAATAATATAAATATGTTATTCGAAACTGAAGTTTTAGATATTATAAAAGAAGATGGAGCGATAAAAGGAGTAAAAACAAAAAACTTAATTAATAATAAAGAAGAAAATTATTATTCTAACAATGTAGTTCTAGCAGTAGGAAGAAAGGGAGCAAGATTCTTAAGTGATTTATGTAAAAAACATAATATAGAAACTAAACTAGGTAGTGTAGACATCGGAGTGCGTTACGAATTAAGTGATGAAGTAATGAAAGATATCAATAAATATATGTATGAAGGAAAGTTTATCGGAAGGCCTTTCCCTTATGGAGATAAAGTTAGAACATTCTGTCAAAACCCTAGTGGATTCGTATCAAGCGAAGTATATGATAATGGTTTAACTTTAGTAAATGGACATTCATACAAAGATAAAAAAAGTAATAATACTAATCTTTCAATTTTAGTTTCACACCATTTTACATATCCTTTTGATAAACCTATTGAATATGGTGAAGATGTTGCTAAAAATGTAAATAGATTAGGTGGAAATGCAATAATGGTACAAAGACTTGGAGATATAATGAGAGGTAAAAGAACTTGGGAAAGTGATTTAAAAAATAATAAAGTAAAGCCTACATTGGAAAGTGCAGTGCCAGGTGATATAACTTTTGCATTAGGTTATAGAACTATGACTGATATACTAAATTTCATAAAAAGTATGGATAAGATAGTAGAAGGTTTTGCTAATCCTGAAAACTTATTATATGCTCCAGAAATTAAATTTTATTCTAATGAAGTTGTACTAAATGAAAACTTCGAAACTAATATAAAAGGTTTATATTCTATTGGAGATGGCGGAGGTTTAACAACAGGATTAATGATGGCAAGTGTAAGTGGTGTTAAACTCGCTAGAATAATAAATAATAAAATAAGTAAAAAAAATTAACCTAAAATACCTTCGAAATAATAAAAAATATTTTATTATTTCTTTTTTTTTGCTATAATTGAATTTGAAGAGTAGGTGAAATATGAAAAAATTATTACTTTTAATAAGTATAGTAATATTTACAACTGCATGTACAAACCTAAATAAATTAGATTACAAAGAAAATATTAATGATACAATAAAAATAAATCAAAATAATAAAATGTATAATCATATAGGAAATGGATATAAATATTACTTACCTAAATATATGAGTGTAAAAAACAGTATTAATTATAATGACACTATAAATAGCAACGACTATACTTATTATTTATATTTAGATATAGTTAGTTACTACAATAAAAAGAATATAAACTATAAAGAAGAACAAGATTATATTAATTATAAATTTAGTAATAATGGTATAGATGGATATTTAAAAGTATTAGAAGAAACTGATAAATACTTAGTTGAAATTATATATAATTATGCTAAAATAGAAGTGAAAGTAGAAAAACACGATTTAAATGAAGCTATAAATAATTCAATAATTATATTATCTACTATAAAATATGATGATGATGTAATAAACAATGTAATAGGTGAAAATAAAACTAATAATAAAGAAGAAACATTAAATTTATTTGATACTACTAAAAAAGATGAAAACTTCTTGGATGTAGTTGAAGAATATGATATGTACGAAGAAGATGAAAGTGACATACCAGATTATGATGTCATTAATTAGAAAGGATGACTTTTATGGGATTATTAGATAAAGTAAAAGGCATATTATTTGACGAAGAAGAAATAGAAATACCAGAAATAAAAAAAGAAACTAGAAAAGAAAGAATTGTAGAGATAGAAGAAGAAAATCCGATAAGAGAAATTAAAATTCCTAAAGACGATTTTAGTGATAGAGAATATAAAAGCGAATCAACTTTTACATTTCCAATAGATTTTGAAGATGAAGAACCTGAACCAATTAAAGTAGAAGAAAAACCTAAACC
>JAZLAK010000026.1:0-2021 GCA_045613165.1 Bacilli bacterium
TTATTTTTATTGTTTAATATACAATTATTATCTAATGAATTAAATAGGTAAACTTTGTTATTATAAATATACTCAATACAAATGTTATTTTTATAAGCAAGTGTTTCTAACTCTTCACTTGTATACGTATTATGTTGTAATTCATTCATTACTTTTTCTAAATTATTTATTTGATATCTTTCATAAAATAATGTTAAAAATATTATTTGAGAACCCCACATTATTAATAATATTATTATCGAAAATATTATTAAAGTTTTCATAGTTTGAGTTTGTATATTATTTTTCTTCTTCATATTCTAATTTATATCCTACTCCGCGCACTGTTTTTATATAACTTTTATATTTACCTAATTTATTTCTTAATAATTTTATATGAGCATCAATTGTTCTATCTTCAGCTTCATATGTATATCCCCAAATCTTTTCTATTATCATATCTCTTGAAAAAACTATATTTTTATTTTTTATAAATAAACACAATAAATCAAATTGAGTATGAGTTAATTCTATATTTTCATTATCTATAATTACTGTTCTTGATAATTCATTTATTTCTATTCCTCTAAGTTTTAAAATATTTGAGATATGTTCATTTCTTCTTCCAACAGCTTTTATTCTTGCAATAAGTTCTTTAGGACTAAAAGGCTTTGTTACATAATCATCTATTCCTAAATCAAAACCTGTTAATTTATCAAACTCCTCTGTTCTAGCACTCAATACTATTATCTTAGTATTGTTTGTTTTCCTAATTTCTTTTATTGTACTAAATCCATCTAATTTAGGCATCATAATATCCATAATTATACAGTCATAATTATTATTTTTTATTAAATTTAATGCATTAATTCCATTATCTGCTTCATCGAAATCAATATTTTCAATTTTCAAATATTCTTTAATAACATTTCTTATTAATACTTCATCATCTACTATTAAAACTTTCATACTACACCTCGACTTAAATATATTATATCAAAATTATGAAAAGTATATGAATTTTATAAAAAAAAGAACTTAATCAAGTTCTACATTATGATAAATATCAGTTACATCTTCTATTTCATCTAATAAATTATAAAGTCTTAAGAATAATTCTTTATCTTCACCTTCTAAGGTAACTTTTTCTTTAGGATACATACCTACTTCATCAACTTCATAATCTATATTTTCTATGAAACTTTCTAAAGTATCTTTTATAGAGTGAATATCAGTTGGGTTACAAGTAATAATAATTTCGCCATCATTACTTTCTAAATCAACTATTTCTATACCCGCATCTAATACACGTTCAAATACTTCTTCTTCATTATCGTATTTAAAACCAATTACTCCAAGATAATCATAGTTATAACTAACACTATTTGTTACACCTAAATTTTTATGTACTTTATTAAATGCTGCTCTAACAAAACCTACAGTTCTATTAACGTTATCTGTTAAAGTTTTAATAATTAATGTACTAGCTCCAGGTCCAAAACCTTCATACACTACTGTTTGATAATCATCTTGACCAGCTCCTTTTGCTTTATCTATTGCTCTATTAATAATGTCACTAGGAACTTGTTGTTTTTTGGCTTTTTCTACTATTCTTTTCAAATTAATATTTGTATCTATTTCAGGATTTCCTTTTGCTACTAAATATATTTCTTTTGCAAAAGTACTATATAATTTAGCTTTTGCTGCTCCAGTTTTTTGAATACTTGCTTTTCTTACTTCATATGCTCTTCCCATATTTTCACCTCGACTTACATATTATATGTTGTTTTTATTCATTAATCAATAAAAATATTTTAGTTGATATACAAAATCAGTTACTAAACTATTTTTTGATTTTAATTTATTTTTCTTAATATATCTTAATATTTTTGGAATACTGTATACTCTGTAGTATTCTATTTTATTATCAAACATTATTTCTTCAATACTTTTAATAATAATATCTTTTATATCTGGTGTTTTATATTTTAATTTTATAAGATTTTTTAAGTTATCATTAACTTTTCTTGATAAAAATTTAT
>JAZLAK010000027.1:0-17919 GCA_045613165.1 Bacilli bacterium
CATGAAAGATAAAAAAATACAATTGTTAATAAAGATTATAAAAATTGTATTTCTTCAAAGTTTTTAACTTTATCACAATCATAAGAATATATTTGTGTAAACAATTTTTCTAAATTATTTTTTTTAATTTGAAATACTAAGTTTTTATTATAGTATCTTCCTGCGGTAATTCCTGTTTTATTAATTCGTGAATTTAGTGTTACTTCAATATCTCCATTAATTAATAAATTTATAAATGTTTCAAAGTTTTTTAAGGTATATAGGGTGATTAAGTAATATCTAAAATATTCTATATCATCAATTTTTTCTTACTTGCTTTTATTATAGCCAGTTGTTTTATTTTAGAATTTAGATGTTCTTTGATCGTTTCTAAAAAAATATAAGCTTCTTTTTCTATTAATATTTTGTTTTTATCATATACAGTTAAAAATAATTTATCTTTTTCGATTTCTAAACTTAAATAATAATTATTTTTTAGTTTAGAAAGTTCATTACATCTAATTTTTCTAATTAAAGTCTTTTTTTCTGGAAAATCTTTATCAAAGTTTCCATATTTTTCATTTATTCTTATAATTTCTTTATTGGTAGGACCATCAAATGCTATTGAAAATAATGATATAGGAAATCTGCTAAATCTTGTTGTACATTTTATTTCTATACCATTGTAATCGGGTAAATAATTAGTATCTATTTTTTTGCCTAATTCTTTTTCAAATGTTAATCCGATGGTTCCGTGTCCTTTATAGTAACTTTTTATCCATTTCTTTTTTGAAATGATTTTAAATTTATCAATTAAATCATTAAAATTTTTATTCATAAAATCTCTCCTTTAATAAGAGATTACCTAAATTTTATTTAAAGTACAAATAGTGAAAAATACAAAATAGGTTAAAAAATATATCAAAATTTTCAAATATATGGTTTATCTTCATATTTTTGGTAAAAAAAAGAAGCAGTTTATTAAATTTTATGAAATTTAATAAATAATAAGGGCGTGTCGTAGGTAATAAAAAAACAAAGCGCTAGCCTTGTTATTGATAGAATGGTGCGGGTAACAGGACTTGAACCTGCACGGAAGAATCCACTAGATCCTAAGTCTAGCGCGTCTGCCAGTTCCGCCATACCCGCAAATTAAAAAAATGGTGGATCTTGTAGGACTCGAACCTACGACCGCCCGGTTATGAGCCGGATGCTCTAACCAACTGAGCTAAAGATCCATTTGCCATTGCCCTTTAATAATAGCATATTTATTTTTTGAGTGCAATATTTTTTTGAAAAAAAGTTATATTTTTTATAATTTAATGGCAATTATAATTAAAATATTTTTTAATTGAGGAGAGCATTCGGCTTTTACTGGTTGCTCGTTATCGATATTAATGCAAATAAAAAACTCACCATTTTGGTAAGTTAATTCTAAATTGGTGACCCGTACGGGATTTGAACCCATGAATGCATGCGTGAAAGGCATGTGTGTTAAACCACTTCACCAACGGGCCATAACTAAATGACTAGTTAAATATACTATAGTTTCTTTATTAAGTCAAGTATTTTTTATATAATTTGTTAGATGGGTGAGGGAGATGATTCAAATATATTTTAATAAAATAAAAAACTCACCATTTTGGTAAGTTAATTCTAAATTGGTGACCCGTACGGGATTTGAACCCATGAATGCATGCGTGAAAGGCATGTGTGTTAAACCACTTCACCAACGGGCCAATCAAAATGGTGGACCTGAATGGACTTGAACCATCGACCTCACGCTTATCAGGCGTGCGCTCTAACCAGCTGAGCTACAGGTCCGTTTCAATTGACTACATTATTATATCTAACAAATTATGAATTTGTCAACAATTTTATTTAAAAAATTAGCTAGCTGTTTATTGCGCACAACTGAACGCTTATCTTTTAAAATAAAAAGACTGTTTTTTAGTCTTAATAAATCAATTAAATGGTGGGCTGTTAGGGATTCGAACCCTAGACCCACTGATTAAGAGTCAGTTGCTCTACCAACTGAGCTAACAGCCCAAAAATTGATTACGTAGTTAATTATAACATATATTTTTAAAATATCTAGTCTAAAACTTTAAAATTTGGAAAAAAGTTTTAAATTTCTTGTATTGAAACATTTTTTGATATATAATACTAGTGATTGAAAGGAAGAAATATATGAAAAATGTTAAAGAAATTACAGTAAAAGTTGAAAAAGAAGAATGGATGAGTTTTCTTAAAGAAGCTTTTAATAAGAATAAAAAAGATATAAAAGTTGATGGTTTTAGAAAAGGAAGCGTTACTTGGGATTTATATACTAAAAAGTTTGGTATTCAATCATTGTTTGGTGAAGCAACTGATTTAGTATTAGATAATAAGTATGAAAGTGCTTTAAAAGAAGCTAATGTAGTTCCTGTTGTTCAACCTACAGTAGATATTACTGAAATGAGTGAAGAAGGTATTACAGTAGTATTCAAATTTATTTCTAAACCTGAAGTTAAATTAGGAAAATATAAAGATTTAGGTATTAAGAAAGAAAAAGTTGAAGTATCTAAAGAAGAAATAGAAACTGAGTTAGAATCTTTAAGAAATAAGTATGCTGAAATTATTGTTAAAGAAGATGGAGAAGTTGAAAGTGGTAATACTGCAGTAATTGACTTTAAAGGTGTTGTAGATGGAAAAGAACTTGAAGGTGGTAGTGGAGAAAATTATCCATTAGAAATTGGTTCAAATACATTTATTCCAGGATTTGAGGATGGACTAGTTGGAATGAAAGTTGGAGAAACAAAAGATTTAGAACTTAAGTTCCCAGAAAACTATGTTGAAGATTTAAAAAATAAAGAAGTAACATTTACAGTAACTGTTAAAGAAATTAAAATGAGAAAATTACCTGAAATTAATGAAGATTTCTTTGCTGATTTAGGTTATGAAGATGTTAAAACTGTTGAAGAATTAAATGAGAAGATTAAAGAACATATTTTAGAACATAAAAATCATGATGCTGATAATAAATACTTAGATGAAGTATTAAAAAAAGCAGCAGAAAATATGACTGTAGAAATTAATGAAGAAATTATTCATGAAGAAATTCATAGAATGATTAATCAATACAGTGAACAATTAAAAATGCAAGGATTATCTATTGAACAATATTTAGAATTTACAAAAACTTCTATGGAAGATTTAGAAAATCAAATGAAACCTGAAGCTGAATCTAGAGTAAAAGAAAGATATTTATTAGAAGCAATTGCTGAAGAAGAAAAAATTGAAGTAACTGATAAAGAAGTAGAAGAAGATGTTGAAAGAATATCAGCAATGTATGGAATCGAAAAAGAAGAATTCATCAAAATGATTGGTGGAACTGAAATGGTTCAATACGATGTTAAAATGAGAAAAGCATTAGATATGTTAAAAAATAATTAAAAGGTCTTTTGGCCTTTTTTATTTTGGAAAAAATTTCTTGATTAATTATAAAATAAAAAATATAATATAATTATAAGGAGGATATATATGAATACAGGAACAATTATTTTAATAGTAATAATAGCAATAATAGTATTATTAGTTTTATGGTATTTTAAAACTTATAATTCATTAATAGCATTAAGAAATAGAAAGGATGACCAATTTTCTCAAATTGATGTTCAATTAAAAAGAAGGAGTGATTTAATACCTAATTTAGTGGAAACTGTTAAAGGATATGCAAAACATGAAAGTGATACTTTAGAAAGTGTTATTCAAGCTAGAAATAGTTATGTTACAGCCTCTACTAATGAAGATAAAATGAAAGCTTCAGGAGAAATTACGAATGCTTTAAATAAGCTATTTGCTTTAAGTGAATCTTATCCTGATTTAAAAGCAAATACTAATTTTATGTCATTACAAAATGATTTAAAAGATACTGAAGATAAGATTTCTATGGCTAGACAATTTTATAATGATTCTGTTTTAACTTATAATAATAAAGTTGAAAGTGTTCCATCTAATATAGTTGCAAATATTGGTGGATTTAAAAAAGGAGAATTCTTCCAAATTGCTGAAAGTGAAAAAGAAGCTCCAAAAGTTGAATTTTAATTGGACTTTATAGTCCTTTTTTTAAGGAGAATTTTATGAAAAAAAATATGTTGTGGGTTTTAATATTAATATTTTTATTTCCATTAAATGTATTTGCAATAAATGATGTTGATTATGAAATAACTCAATATAAAATAGAAGCTGATATTAAGAATAATGGAGATATGGATGTTTGTGAATATATAAAACAAACTGGTTCTTTTAATGGCTATATAAGTGATGTTTATTATTTGAGTGGAGATAGTAAATATGTGCCTACTGGTATAAGTAATATTAATGTTTATGATTTAAATGTTTCTACAATGGGTAAGGGACAAATATTTTCTTTAGTAGATTATGCTAGTAGTGGTGAAAGTTTGAAATATACAGTAACTAACACTTCTTATGGCCCTTCAATTAAGATGTTTAATGCTAATTCAAGTGGTTCTAGAGGATATGTATTGTGTTATACATTAGAAAATAGTATTTTAGTACATAATGATGTTGCTGAGCTATATTATAATTTTATACCAAGTGGTTTTGAAGATTTATTAGAGAGAGTTAGTGTTAGAGTTAATTTACCAAGTATAGATAATAGTTTAAAGGTGTGGGCTCATGGAGCTTTATATGGAAGTGTATCAAAAGATAATTCAAGTACTAATTCATATTTAATAGCAAATATCGATTATGTTAATCCTGGTGAAGTTGTTAATGTTAGAATGACTTTTGATAAAAACTTAGTTAGTGGAAGTAATAGAATAACTAATGAAGATGCTTTAGAAAATATTATTGAAGAAGAAACTTATTTAGCAGATGAAGCTAATAGACAAAGACAAGAAGCAAGAAATATTATAATAGGAAGTATTGCATTGTTAGTTGTTTTCTTTGGAACATTAATAGGAATCTTAATATATTGTTATTATAAATATGATAAAGAATATAAAATAGATTTTGATATCGAATATTATAGAGATTTTCCCAATACTTATGGTCCGGAAACTTTAGAATATTTAATAAAAAAAGATGTAACTACCGATTCTTATTCAGCTAGTATTTTAAATATGATATATAAGAAATGTGTATTAATTAAAGAAACTGAAGATAGAAAAGATTATATTTTAACTAAGGCAGAAAGTTTTAGAGAACCTTTAACTAATTTAGAAGGAAGTATTTTAGATTTTTTATTAAATAATATTGGTGATGGTACTAGTGTTTCGTTAAAAGAAATAAAGAAATATGGTAAAAGGGAAAGTACTGCTGAAGATTTTTTAGACCATTTTTCAAATTGGAAACATGAAGTTATTAAAGATGCAGAAAAATATAATTTTTTTGAGGAAGGTAAAAAAATTATTCCAATATTACTAATTTTGTTAATAACATTTATTTCTACATTCTTAATGATAAATATTAATGAAATTCTTATGTTAATACCTTGGTTTGTTGGTATTGGTTCTTTATTTTATATAGCTAAGATAAGTAAAAAGACTAAGAATGGAATGTTAGAATATAAAAAATGGATGGCATTTAAAAAGTTCTTAGAAGATTTTGGAAGATTCGATGAAAAGGAATTACCTGAAATTATTTTGTGGGAAAAATATTTAGTGTATGCAACTGTATTTGGAATTGCTGATAAATTAGAGAAAACAATGAAGATAAAAATTCAATCTTATAGTGATATTGATACTAGTGATGCAATACTAATAAATTATATGTTTAGACATAATTTTTCACATTCTATGAATTCAGCAATATCAAATGTATATACTGCCTCTCGTTCTACTATAGCAGCTTCACAAAGTTCAAGTGGAAGTGGTTCTGGCGGAGGATTCTCTGGTGGCGGAGGATTCTCTGGCGGAGGTGGAGGCGGCGGAGGCCGTGGCTTCTAAAACTATAGAGCATTTTTGCTCTTTTTTTGTTGCTTTTTTCTTGTTTTTTGGTAAAATAATCATAAAATTTAAAAAAATTGCAGAAAAAAAAAGGAAATTTGAAACTTGACACAATAATTTAATATTGGAGGGACAAATATGGCTGTTTTATCTAATGAAGAATTAAATAGAATTAGAAATAGCGTTAATATTGTCGATGTAATAGGTAGCAGTATTAATCTTGAAAAAAAAGGTAAAAACTATTTTGGTATTTGTCCTTTTCACGATGACCATACACCAAGTATGAGTGTTAGTGATGAAAAACAAATATTTACATGCTTTGTATGTGGTGCAAGTGGTAATGTATTTTCATTTGTTAAAGATTTTGAAAATATAACATTTATAGAAGCAGTAAATAAAGTTGCTAACTTTGCTGGTATAACTTTATCTCAAAATATTAATGTAGTAAGAAAATATGATAAAGAATATAAAGCTTATGATTTAGCAGTTAAATTTTATAAAAATAATTTAAAAAGTAATTTAGGTAATGAAGCGAGAGAGTATTTAAAATCTAGAAATATAACAGAAGAAATAATAAATGAATTTGATATAGGAGTTTCATTAAGTGACAATACATTAAGTAAGTTATTAACTAAGAAAAATTATGATGAAAAAATGTTATTGGATATTGGATTAGTTAATAAACAAGATGGAATATATGATATTTTTAGAAATAGAATAATGTTTCCTATACATAATAGTAATGGTAATCCTATTGGATTTAGTGGAAGAATATATAATAGTAATGTTGATAGTAAGTATATTAATACTAAAGAGACTTATATATTTAAGAAGGGTGAAACTTTATTTAATTATCATAGGGCAATGTTAGATGCTAAAAAGACTAAAACATTAATAATATGTGAAGGTCAAATGGATGCAATTAGAATATATGCTAGTGGAGTTAAAAATGTTGTTGCAACAATGGGGACTGCTTTGACTAAAGACCATATAAATTTAATTAAACGTTTGAATGTTAAAGTAATTTTAAATATGGATAGTGATAAAGCTGGTACTAATGCAGCGTTGTTAAATGGAGATTTATTAAGAAAAGAGAATATAGATGTTAGTATTTTAAGTCTTACAGGAGCAAAAGACCCTGATGAATATATTTTAAAATATGGTATTGATGCTTATAAAGATAGTTTAAATCATGCAATTAGTTTATTTGATTTTAAACTTAATTATTTAAAGAATGATAAAAACTTAAATAATGCAGATGAATTAACAGATTATATAAATAACATTATAAATGAGCTTAATAAAACTGATGATGAGATACTTAGAACTGTTACTATAAATAAATTAAGTGAAGATTATAAAATAGATAAAAATATACTTTTGTCTAAATTAATAAAAGTAGAAAAAACTAATATTGTTAAAATTGAAAGAGTTACTAAAAAACAAAAACAAAATATTAGGGCTGTAGAAGAAATACTTTACTATATGATGAATAATGTAAAGTATGCTAAGATTTTTACTAAAAAATTAAACTATATACCTGATAAAGTATATTTTGATATTGAAAAAGATATACAAGCGTATATAATACTTAATAATACTATTTCTTTAGCAGATTTTATTAGTTATGAAACGAATAATGGTAAAGAACAAATTATTAAGGATATTATTAGTAATCATAATAATGATGTAGAGATGATTGAAGAAGAATTTTTAAATTATATTGAGATAGTAAATAAATGGATAATTGATACTAAGATAGATAATTTAAAGATAGAGTTAAAAAAAGAAACTGATATAAATAGAAAGAAAGAGTTAATGGATTTAATTACCAAGATTAAAAGAGGGAGTGAAGAATAATGGTAAATAAGATAAAAACTATAGAAGAAAGAGAAAATGAATTGATTTTAAAAGGGAAAGAAAAAGGGTATATAACTTATGAAACTTTAGCTGATGCTTTAAAAGGTTTAGAAGTTGATAGTGATACTTTAGATGACTTATATACTAAATTAGTAAGTAATGGTATTGAAGTTATTGCTAGTGAAGATGAAGGTAAAGAAGGAAGTTCTAAGAAGACTGAAGAAGTTGAAATATTAAGTGATGAAGATATTACTAAAGATATTAATATTAATGACCCAGTTAGAATGTATTTAAAAGAAATAGGTAAAATAAGTCTTTTAAGTAGTGAAGAAGAAATGGAACTTTCAATCCGTGTTGCTAACGGAGATGAAGAAGCTGCTGCAATGTTAGCTGAATCTAACTTACGTTTAGTTGTATCTATTGCTAAAAGATATGTTGGTAGAGGATTATTATTCTTAGACTTGATTCAAGAAGGTAATATTGGTTTAATGAAAGCAGTTGAAAAATTTGACTATGATAAAGGTTATAAATTTTCTACATATGCTACATGGTGGATTAGACAAGCAATTACTCGTGCTTTAGCTGATCAAGCTAGAACTATTCGTGTACCAGTTCATATGGTTGAAACAATAAACAAAATGTCTAGAATTCAAAGACAAATGACTCTAGAATTAAATCGTGAACCAAGTGATGAAGAAATAGCTGCAAGAATGGATATTCCTGTAGAAAAGGTAAGAGAAGTAATTAAAATTAGTCAAGATCCAGTTAGTTTAGAAACTCCAATTGGTGAAGAGGATGATTCTCATTTAGGAGATTTTATCAAAGATGAAAGTAGTTTAAGCCCTGAAGAGTATGCTACTAATGAAATTTTAAAAGAAGAAATTAAAGCTGTTCTTTCTACTTTACAACCTAGAGAACAACAAGTATTAGAATTACGTTTTGGTCTTATTGATGGAACTTGTTATACATTAGAAGAAGTTGGTAAACGTTTCAATGTAACTCGTGAAAGAATAAGACAAATCGAAGCAAAAGCATTAAGAAAATTAAGACATCCATCACGTGCTAAAAAACTAAAAGATTTCATGAATGATTAATATGATAAGTAATAGATTAAAGTCTTTAGTAAAGTATGTAGATACAAATGATAAAGCAATTGATATTGGTTGCGATCATGCTTTACTAGATGTATTTTTAGTACAAAATAAAATTGTTAATAATATTATAGTAAGTGATGTTAGTAGTAATGCTTTAGAACAAGGAATAAATAATATAAAAAAATATAATCTTGAAGATTATATAGATGCTAGGGTTGGCAATGGTTTGGAAGTATTAAAAGATACTGATAATGTTGATACTATAATAATTTCTGGTATGGGTACTAGTACTATATTGGAAATATTAAATAATAAATACTTATATAATGTAAAGAAATTAATAATTCAATCTAATAGAGATTATTATGAATTAAGACGCGATGTAGTAAAGTTAGGTTTTGTTATTAAGGAAGAAGAAGTAATAGAAGATAATGGTAAAATATATATTAATATAGTTTTTATTAGAGGTATAAAAAATTATTCTTTAGAAGAATTAAAATATGGTACTAATAATATGGTTAATAAAGAAATATATTATAAAAGTTTAATAGACAAAAAAAATAAGATATTAAATTGTATTACTGATGAAAATTTAAGTAATACTTTAAAAGAAGAGATTAGATTTTTGAAAAGAAAATGTTGAAATATACATTTTTTATGTTTGTTAAAACATACTAATAATGGTGATATTATGGCTAATTTAAAAACTGCTGTAACTTTTGGTTTGGTACACATACCAGTTCAATTAAATCCTGTTATAAAGAATAATGATACCAGTTTTAATTATTTACATAAGAAATGTTTAAATAGAGTTTCGTATATTAAATATTGTCCAACTTGTAAAAAGGATGTTAAATCAAAAGATTTGATAAAGGGTTATGAATATAGTGATGATAAGTATGTTACATTTGATGAAGAAGATTTTGATAAGTTAAAAAGTAATGAAGATAAAAATATAGAGATTATAAGTTTTGTTAAAGAAAAAGAAATAGATCCAATATATTATGAGAAGAGCTACTATTTGAAGACTGATGGTAAGAAGAATAAAGCTTTTAGTTTATTTAAAAATGCATTAAAGAAATGTGGTAAAGTTGCTATTGCTAAAACTATAATTGGTAGCAAATCATATTATGTAGTATTAAGATTTGGTGAGGATAATATAATTATGACAACTCTTTTTTATGAAGAAGAGATAAAAGAAAATGAAGAAATGACTGAAGAAAAATTTACTGAAAAAGAAATGAATTTAGCATTAAAACTTATAGATTCAATGAGTGATAAATTTACTCCTGAAAAATATAAAGATGAGTATCAAGACAAAATAAAAGAAGCAATAGAGAAAAAGATTGATGGTAAAGAAATTAAGAAGACTAGAAGCAAGAAGGAAGTATCTGTTTCTAATTTAATGGATGCATTAGAAAAAAGTTTGAAGGATAAAAAGTGATGAGCGCATTTAAAGATAAAGATATAAAACCAATGTTATTGCATGAAGAAAATAAATCTTTTGATGATGAGAATTATTTATTTGAAATGAAGTTTGACGGTATTAGGGCTCTAATATATGTTAGTTCTAAAGAGATAGTTATAAAAAATAGAAAAGGTTTTATAGTCAACGATACTTTTCCTGAATTATTAGAAATAAAAAGATATATTAAAAAAGAATGTATTTTTGATGGAGAAATAGTTTTAATGCAAGATGATAAACCATCCTTTTCTAAATTACAAGAAAGAGCACTTTTAAAAAATAAGAAAAGAATAGAGTATTTTAGAAATAATTATCCAGTAACTTTTGTATGTTTTGATATTTTATATGAAAATAAAGATTTGATGAATTTACCTTTAATAAAACGTAAAGAGATATTATCTAAATATGATGATAATGATTTATTTGTTAAAAGTAGAGTAGTAGATACTAAAGGAAAAGAACTTTTTAAATTTATTAAAAAGAATAATTTAGAGGGTATAGTTGCTAAATTAAAGTCTAGCGAATATATTCCTGGTATTAGAACTAAAGAATGGATAAAGATTAAGAATGTCCATATTGAAGATTTTTATATATGTGGATATAAAGATGGTGATGATGTTATAAGTGTATTATTAGGTGAAAAGGTAGGTAAAAAGTATAGGTTTGTTAGTAAAGTTGTAGTTGGTAAAAAAAGAAAAGATTATGAATTAATAATGTCTTGTAGTGAATGTAAGAATTATTTGGATATTGACTTTGAAGAGTATAAATTTATTAAGCCTAAATATAAGTGTACAATTGAGTTTTTAGAAAGGACCAAGAGTAATCATTTAAGACATCCGGTATTTAGAGGGATTAGAACAGACTAGTTAAATCTAGTCTTTTATTTTTGTATTTTTTTAGAATGTGGTATAATTATTTCATAGAGTTTAATTAATAGGAGTACAATATGAATATATTAAAGATGTATAGAAGAATTTATAATAGATTATTTAAAAAGAATAATATAGAGAAAGAACCTTGGTTATCATTTTATTCTAAAGAAGATAGAAGTATAAAGTTTACTAATAAATCAGTATATAATTATATGAGAGATAATATTACTAATTTAGATTTATATGCACTTAATTATTTTAATACTAGAATAACTTATAGGGAGATGTTTAAAAGTATTGATAATATTGCTAAGTCTTTATGTGCTTTAGGAGTTAAAAAAGGTGATATAGTAACGATATGTATGCCAAATACGCCTGAAGCTGTTGAGACATTTTATGCTATAAATAAAATTGGTGCGGTTGCTGATATGGTTCATCCTTTATCTAGTGAAAAAGAGTTGGGACATTATTTATCTCAATCAAAATCAAAAATATTATTTTTATATGATGCTACTTATGAAAAATATAAAGATATTTTAGATGCATTTGCTTTAAAAAAAGTAATTTTAATATCAGTTAATGAATCTATGCCAATACTATTAAAATATGGTTATAAATTTACTAAAGGGTTACATATTGTAAAACCTCCAAAAACAAATAAAAAATTTATAGGATGGACGGACTTTTTAAATATATCTAATACATTTAAAAAGAATATTACTAGTAATATTCGTCCTAAAGACCTTGCTATAATATTGCATAGTGGAGGTACAACTGGTACTCCTAAAGGTATAATGATTAGCAATTATAATTTTAATGCGTTAGCTCAACAATGTGCAATTAATGTTATAGAGGTTAAACCTCAAGATAAGATTATGACTATTTTACCTATATTTCATGGTTTTGGACTAGGCGTGTGTGTACATTGTCCATTGAGTTTAAAAGTCGAAACAATTTTAATACCTGAATTTGATGGTAAGAGATTTTATAATATTATAAAAAAATATAAACCTAATGTAATTGCTGGAGTTCCAACTTTATGGGAAGCAATGTTAGGTAATAAACGATTTGAAAATCTTGATTTATCAAGTTTAAAATATGTAATAAGTGGTGGAGATGTATTAACTTTAAGTATGGAAAATAAAATGAATGATTTTTTAAGAAGTCATGGAGCAAATATTTCTATATCAAAAGGTTATGGTATGACTGAAAGTGTTGCAGCAACTGCTTATACATTTCAAGGTTCTAATGAACCAGGATCAATTGGTATACCGATGGTAAATAATAAATTTTGTATATGTAAACCAAATACTATAGAAGAGTTACCTTTTGGAGAAGAAGGGGAAATCTGTGTAAATGGTCCTACTGTTATGATGGGGTATTTAAATAACGATTTAGAAACAAAGAATGTTTTGAAAGAACATGAAGATGGAGATATATGGCTACATACTGGAGACTTAGGTTATATCTCTCCTAATGGAGTAATTTATTTTACTCAACGATTAAAGAGAATCATAGTTTCTAGTGGATTTAATTTGTATCCAACTTCAATAGAAAGTGCAATATGCAAACATCCTAAAGTTAAAGCTTGTTGTGTTATAGGGGTTCCTCATAAATATAAGATGAATGTTGCAAAAGCTTTTGTAGTATTAGAAGATAATATAGAATTAACTGATAATGTTAAAGAAGAGATTACTAAAGAAATAAAACAAATTTGTAAAAAAGAATTAGCAGCGTATTCTCAACCTAAATTTGTAGAATTTAGAGATAGTTTACCTCAAACTTTATACAAGAAGATAGATTATAAGAAATTAGAAAAAGAAGAGAGTGAGAAGTAATTATGGGAAAAAATAGAAAAGATGGAAAATTAGTTATTGAAAAAGAACCTTTACATGCTATTATGCCTTTTATATTTGATAAAAGAACTGAGTCTGAAGTTTATATTAAAGAAGTACTTGATATTACCGAATTAAAGAGATGGGTAGATAAACATAATAAAAAGTTAGATTATAAAATGACTTATTTTCATGCATTAACAGCAGTATTTGCTAAAACTGTTTATAATAGACCTTTATTAAATAGATTTATACAAGGACATAGAATTTATGATCGTAATGTAGTATCATTTTCTTTTGTTGCTAAAAATAAAATGGTTGATGATGCCAAAGATATGATGGTAATTATAAATGTTGATAAAGATGAGAATGCTTTGGAATTGAGTAAGAGAATGGCAATAGATATATTTAAAACTAAAAAGGAAAGTTCTAATGATTTGAATAGTTTTATTAATAAACTTTTGAAATTACCAACTTGTATTTTAAAGTGTGTTGCTAGAATATTTAAGTGGTTAGATTATCATGGTTGGTTACCTGAGAGTTATACTAAGACTGATTCTAATTATGCAACTGTATTATTATCAAATTTAGGTAGTATTAAATGTGAATCTTGTTATCATCATTTGAATAATTATGGTACTAATTCTATAGTTATTACGATAGGTATAATTAAAGAGGAAAATGGTAGAGATGTTGTTGATATTAGTGCTACATTGGATGAAAGAATTGCTGGAGGATTTTATTTTGCTAAATCTATAAAGTTAGCACAACATATAATTAATAATCCGAAATTATTAGAAGAAAATTTAGGTAGTGAAGTTTTGTTTGAAGAATAAAAAGCAATATTGAGTTATTGCTTTTTTTGTATTATTTTAACTAGTTTTGTCGAATGATTTGAAATAAATTTTGGTTAGTTTATAATAACTAACCGAACATTTAAGTTTGGTGTCTACCTTCTAATAATTATGTTAGAGAGGTTTGGTATTATGAGTTATAGATTGTTCTTAGTAATAGTTTTATATCAAGTAATTATCATTTTATTGATTAGATTTATCCTCCTACAAGGGTAGTTTTGGTTAATAAAAAAAGACACAAGGATTAAATCCTTATGTCTATCCCAACAAGGTAGACATTCAAATTGAAATGTTCTACTACATTAAGTTTATCATAATTTATTTATGTTGTAAATTATTTATTATTTTGATTGATTACATGTAATTGCTATAGCACCAACTATATCTTCGTAATTACACCCTCTAGACAAATCATTTATAGGTTTTCTTATACCTTGAGTTATAGGTCCGTAAGCTTTGGCATTAGCCATACGTTCTGTTATTTTGTAAGCAATATTACCTGCGTCTAAATCAGGGAATATTAATATGTTTGCATCTCCTTGAATTTTAGAAGTAGGGAACTTTGATTTTGTAATGCTAGGTATAATAGCAGCATCTAATTGTAGTTCTCCATCAGCTATTATATCAGGGTAAGTTTCTTTAAAAGTTTTAACAGCATTTTGTACTTTATATACATCTTCGCATTTGCTAGAACCATTTGTAGAGTGAGATAAGAATGCAATTTTAGGAGTATCTCCAACTAGTTGTTCAAATGTTTTGCTAGAAGAATATGCGATATTAACTAATTCTTCACTAGTAGGATTTTGTATCATTCCGCAGTCAGAGTATATAAATAATCCATTACTCCCTAAATCTTTATTATCTAATTCCATTAAGAAGAATGAAGAAACTATTTTAGAATCAGGTGCAGTTTTAACTGTTTGTAATGCTGCACGAAGTACGTCACTTGAAGAATGTGTAGCACCAGCAACTAAACCATCAGCATAATCAGCGTAAACTAACATATCTCCAAAGTATAAATAATCATTTTCTATTATATTTTTCGCTTCTTCGTAAGTTAATCCTTTATGACTCCTTAATTCAAAAAAATTATCTATTAATTCATTTGTTAAATCGCTTGTTTTTGGATCTATTATTTTTATATTATCTAATTTTATATTATTTTTAGTAGCTAACTCATTTATTTCGTTCTCGTTACCAACTAATATAATATTTGCAAAATCTTTTTCTATTACAGATTCTGCTGCTTTTAAAGTTCTTAAATCATCTGTTTCTACTAAACAAATTGTTTTTTTATTAAGTTTTGCATTATTTATTAATTTATCTATTATCATTTCAATCACCTTTAACATTTTATCATTATATAAATATATTTGTAAAACCTTTTATTATATTCCTAATAGTAGAGTTGCAATTTTAAAGTAAGTAATTAGTGATATTGCATCAACTATTGTTGTTATAAATGGACTAGCCATAACTGCTGGATCTAGTTTTAATTTTTTTGCTAATATTGGTAAAACGCATCCTATAATTTCTGCCAGTATGATAGTAACTATAATTGTTAGAGATACAACTAAAGATACTAATAAGCTAATTTTATCTAATAATATTAATTTTAAGAAGTTAACTAGCGCTAAAGTAATACCTATAAGTATTGAAACTTTACCTTCTTTAAATATTATTTTAAATATATCTTTAAATTCAATTTCTTCTAGTGAAAGTCCTCTTATTATTGTTACACTAGATTGTCCTCCGGCATTTCCTCCGGTATTCATTAACATTGGAATGAATGAAGTAAGTATTACATATGTTGCTAAACTTTCTTCGTAATGTTGTATTATTTTACCAGTGAATGTTGCTGATATCATTAATAATAATAACCATGGGATACGGCTTTTATAAATATCTAAAATAGATAATTTTAGATATGGTTTTTCAGTAGGGACGATAGCGGCCATTTTTTCAATATCTTCTGTGGTTTCTTCTTCTAAGATATCTATGATATCGTCGATTGTAATTATTCCTACTAATCTATTTTCACTATCAGTTACTGGTATACTTGTTAAGTCATAATCTTGCATTATGTTAGCAACTTCTTCTTGATCAGTATGAGTATTAACACTTATTACGTTGTTATCCATTATATTTTTAATTTTTTTATTAGGTTGATTTAATATTATATCTTTTAAGTTTACACTTCCTAATAGAATTCTATCGTTGCTAATAACGTAACTTGTTTCAATAGATTCTTGAACGCTTGCTATTTTTCTTATACGTTTTAAAGCTTCGCTAATTGTACTTTCAGCTTTTAAATCAATTAATTCGACTGTCATAATACTTCCAGCAGAATTTTCTGGATAGTTTAAAAGACTGTTTATATCATTTCTAGTTTGTTTATCTACATTGTTTAAAATCTTTTTTACTATATTGCTTGGTAGTTCATCTAGTAAGTCAACTGCATCGTCAGCATATAAATTTTTGATTATGCTAACTTGTTCTTTGTCTGTTAATTTACTAATTAATTTTTGTTGTAAGTCGATATCGAGGTATGAAAAAACATTAGCAGCTTTATCTTTGTTTAATAGTCTAAATATTTTTAATAAATGTTCTTCTTCAAATTCATTTAATATATCTGCTATATCAACATCATTTAATTCTATTAATATTTTTTTTATTTCAGCGTAGTTATTTTCGTTAAATAATTCTAATATTTTTTCATTCATCTATATCACCCAATTTCATTATACTATAGTTTTTTTATGAAAAAAAATAATTTGTGTAAAATTAGCACTCATATATTGACAAGTGCTAAGCATAATATTATAATGGAGTTAGCACTAAGAAAGAAAGTGTGCTAATAAGGATGGTGATCTTGTGGGAGATAGACAAAATAGATTATTGAAAGCTATTGTAGAATCCTATATTAAGAATGTAAAACCAGTTGGTTCTAAGTCACTATGTGAAATGTTTGATTGTTCAAGTGCAACAATTAGAAATGATATGAGTTATCTAGAAGAGTTAGGTTATTTAGAAAAAACTCATACTAGTAGTGGTAGAGTTCCGAGTGAAAAAGGATATAACTATTATGTAGAAAATTTAATGAAACCAAAAGAGATAACTGGTGAGGATTTATTGAAACTTCAAACAATACTTAATAATAAAGATTTAGTTTTAACAGATGCAATAAATAAGTGTATGGAAATTATTAGTGATATAACAAATTATACAAGTATTGTTTTAGGTAAGAGTAGTGAAAATAATATATTAAAACAAATTAGTATAATTCCAATAGATCAAAAAAGGGTAGTAGCAGTTTTAGTAACTAATACTGGACATGTAGAGAATAAACAAGTTATTATTCCTGATGATATCAGTATTAAAGAAGTTGTTAAAACTTGTGAGATAGTTAATAAGTCATTAACTGGAACGCCTTTAAATGAGGTGTTAGAAAAATTGGAATTTGAAATTAAACCAGAGATTGCTAAAACAATGGCTAAGTATGAAGAGTTATGTAGTTTCTTCTATGATGCTTTTTCTGACTTTCAAGATAAAGCAAATGATGATGTATTTTTTGGAGGAAAAACAAATATACTTAAGCAACCAGAATATAATGAACCAGAAAAGATAAAAGAAATAATTAGTAAATTAGAGAATGTAGAATTAGTAAAGAATATTGAGACTGATGATAAAGAAATAAAAGTGTATATTGGAAATGAAAATAATTTTGATCCTGATACAACAGTAATCAAAACTAGTTATAATGTTAATGGTGAAGTTGGAACACTTGCTATTATTGGTCCTAAGAGAATGGAATATGATAAAGTTGTTACTTTACTAAATTTCTTGAAGAACTACATAGAAAGGTAATATATGAAAGAAGAAATAAAAGATATAGAAAATATCGAAGAATTGGAAAAAGAAGAAATAGGGGAAGAAACTTCAAAAAAAGAAAAGAAAAATAAAGATAGTAAAAAGAGTGAAAAACTTGAACTTGAAATAGAAAAACTTA
>JAZLAK010000028.1:0-26087 GCA_045613165.1 Bacilli bacterium
ACATTCTTATTAGTTATAAACGCATTCAATATTTCATATGGTGTAGATTTTACTTTCTTTATTAAAGTACTACCTCTTTTAGCTCTACTTAAACTATTTAGATCACTTAACTTAATACGTTTAGCAGTATTTCTATTAGTAAATATAGTTAAGTATTCATCATTATCACTAAATGTTAAACCACAAACTAACTCATCATCTTTTAAATTAATTCCTTTTACTCCACTAGCTTTAACACCAGCAACAGGAATTTCTTCTACATTATAATTTAAGTAATAACCTGTTTTAGTAATTAAAATATTTTTAGTATTTAACATTTCTGCACTAACAACTTCATCACCTGATTTTAACTTCATAGAAGTATAAGTTTTTGAAGTTCTAGTAACTATAAAATCACTAAGTTTAGTTCTCTTAACCATACCTTGTTTTGTATAAAGAACAATTTCTTCTTCCTTATTAGCTTCAGTTATAACAAAAGATTTTATTACATTATCATCTGGATGTATACTTACATAATTACTAACATGTTTTCCTAAATCTTTCCATTTAGTACTTATAATTTCATGTATAGGTAAGAATATATAATTACCCATACTAGTTATAATAACTAACTTATTAGTAGTTGTTGTATCATACTCATCTATAACATAATCTCCAGGTTTTAAACCAGTCATTTCATCACTACTAGCAAAAGATTTTTTACTAACTTTCTTTAAATATCCATCATGAGTTAATACTACTACAACATTTTCTTTAATAATTAAATCGTTAGCATCTATCTTTATTTCATTAACAACTTCACTTATTTCTGTCTTACGAGGAATAGCATACTCTTTCTTTATATCTTTTAATTCTTTCTTTATTACACTATCCAACTTTTTAGGATTAGATAAAATTTCATTTAATAAATCTATAGCATCACGTAATTTTGCCAACTTGTCTTCTAATACAGTAACATCAAAATTAGTTAATCTATATAATTGTAAATCTAATATCGCAGTAGCTTGTTCTACTGTAAATTCATATTCTTTAACTAAATTATCTCTAGCATCAGCTTTATTTTTACTTTTTCTAATAGTTGCAATAACTTCATCTAATATACTCAAAGCTTTTACTAAACCTTCTAATGTATGAATTTCTTTTTTAGCCGTAGCTAAATCAAATTCGCTTCTTAATTTAATAACTTCTCTTTGATGAGCAATATAAGCATCTATTATAGGTAATATTCCTAACAACTTAGGTCTTCTATTAACAATAGTAACCATATTATAATTATAATTTGCTTGTAGATCTGTATTCTTTAATAAATAATTTAATACTAAATTTTTGTCTGCACCATTCTTTAGATCAATAACTATTCTTATGTTAGAATCTTTATCCGATTCATCTCTTACCTCAGCAATGCCATCAATCTTTTTGTCCACTCTTATATCATCTATCTTTTTAACTAATAATTGTTTATTAACTTCAAAAGGTATTTCACTTACTACAATTTGTTCTTTACCTTTGTTCTTTTGGAACTCACATCTACTAGATACTACTACTTTTCCTCTACCTTTACTAAATGCATCTTTAATTCCATCTAGACCTTCTACAATTCCTCCTGTAGGGAAATCTGGGCCTTTAACAATTTCCATAACATCTTCCAATGTACTATTTGGTTTTTCTATTCTTAATATAGTCGCATCTATTATTTCACCTAAATTATGAGGAGGAATATTTGTTGCATATCCCGCACTAATACCAGTTGTACCGTTAACTAAGAGATTCGGAAACTTAGCAGGAAGTACAGTAGGTTCCATCAACGTATCACTATAGTTAGGAGCCATCATTACAGTATTTTTATCAATATCACGTAATAATTCCTCTGTAATTTTAGCAAGTCTTGTTTCAGTATAACGGTAAGCTGCTGGCCCATCACCATCTATAGAACCATTATTACCATCTATTTCAACTAATATATGATTTTGTTTCCAATCTTGACTCATTCTTACCATCGCTTCATAAACAGAAGAATCTCCATGAGGATGATATTTACCTAAAACTATACCAACTGCATTAGCACATTTTTTAAATTGTTTATCATATGTATTGTGATCTTTATACATAGCATATATTATTCTTCTTTGAACAGGTTTCAAACCATCTCTAACATCAGGTATTGCTCTATCTTGAATAATATATTTAGAATAACGTGCAAAACGTTCTTCCATTATTTCTTCTAAACTATACTCATGTATCTTTTTTATTACGTTTTCCATATTAACACATCCTATTACTTATTCTAACAAATTTTTAACCTTAACAAAAGAAAAATTGACACATTTTGTCAATTTATAATATATCTTTAAACTCATATTTTTTTAAAATATCTTCTACTATTCTTTTTGAATCTTTATTCTTAATATTAATTTTCATAGTTGCAATATCATAATTAACTTTATTTCTATATAACTTATTCTTTAAATCATTATTTTTATTTAAATTATCCTCATTTTCCAACAAAATAATATTCTTAAACATTTTAATTTTATTTAACATCTTTATATCATCTATTAATGTATAAGTATTACCAAAATCAATAACAACACTCTCATTTATATTATCAATTATACATTCTAAATGTTTCATCTCATATTTATGAATGTAATTTAAAGCCTTTAATTCATTATTATCTTTTAATTTTTGATAAGTATCAAAATCATAATCAGTAAAATCATTTAAATACTGATGTTTGTCTCTATCTAAATTTATTAATTTTAAATTTAGGGCCTTAGCTAATAATCTTGATACTTCACTTTTATTGGTATTAGGTCCACCAATAATCAAAAAACTTTTATTAAATATACTTAAATCTTGCATGCAACATCTCCATTCATAAGTCTATTTAATTCAACCGCATATTCCATAGGCAATTCATTTTTAAAGTCATCAATAAATCCCATAATAATCATTAACTTAGCTTGCTCTTCATCTATTCCTTTTTGTTTTAAATATAATAATTTTTCTTCACTAATTTTAGAAACACTAGCCTCATGTTCTAAATCACTACTATTATTTAAAACTATATTTTTAGGAATAGTATCGCTCTTAGAAATATTATCTAAAAGTATAGTATCACACTTTATACTTGCACTAGAATTAATAGCATTATTAGTTATTTTAGTAGTCCCCCTATAATTACTAACTCCACCATCACTAGCAATAGATTTACTAATTATATTACTCTTAGTATTTTTACCTAGATGTATCATTTTAGCACCAGCATCTAAATATTGCCCTTTCTTAGCATAAGCAATACTTATAGAATTACCACAAGAATTATCTCCTTTTAATATACATGATGGATACTTCATAGTAACTTTACTTCCCAAATTACCGTCAACCCATTCCATCAAACCATTCTCTTCAACAATCGCTCTTTTTGTAACTAAATTATATACATCAGTACTCCAATTTTGAATTGTAGAATACTTACATTTTGCATTTTTACCTACATATATTTCTACAACACCAGCATGCAAACTATTTTCTGAATAAGTTGGTGCAGTACATCCTTCTATGTAAGATAATTCAGCCCCTTCATCAACTATAATTATAGTTCTTTCAAATTGTCCTAAACTAACACTATTTATTCTAAAATAACTTTGTAAAGGTCTATCTAATTTTGTATATGGAGGAATATAAATAAAAGTACCACCACTCCATAAAGCGCCATTTAAAGCTGTATATTTATTTTCATCATATTTTACTAAGTTATTAAAATATTTTTTAAATATTTCTGGATGTTTCTTCAAAGCTTCATCAGTACTCATGAATATAATATCTTCATTATCAAATTTATTCTTATGATATACTACTTCACTTTCAAACTGATTTGATACTCCACATAAATACTTTTCTTCAGCTTCAATAACACCAAGAGTTTCAAAAGTATTTTTTATATCACTATCTACTTCATCCCAACTATCTTTAACTTCATCTTGTCCTTTGTAATAGTTAATTTTACTAAAATCTATATCTATACTTGGACCAAAATCAGGATTATCTAACTTAAAGAAAGATTTTAGAGCTTTAAGTCTAAAATCAGTCATCCACACTGGTTCATTTTTTATATTACTGATAATTCTTACTAATTCTTCATTTAAATTATTCATAAAATCACTAAACATATTGTATCAAAAAAAAGACTAAATTAATAGTCTTAATTAATTACATAAGGATTAGCAATAGTGCCTTCTCCACCTTTAACTATTTCAGTACCTTCCAATAATCTTACAACAGGTCTTATAGCCATTTCTCTATCTATATCTGATGATGTTAAATCTCCATTATTGCCCAAAATAGCAGTCATAGCCAAATCATAATAAGGATCATCAATAGATGGATTATACACGGTTTGTGAAGTTGTGTAAAAATTATCTGAAGCAATAAGACCATTTTTCGCTTTTTTAAATTCATCATTTATTAAATATGAATTATTATTTGAAAATGCAGTTGATTCCGGCACGAATCCAGCATATGAAATTTCTGCACCTGTAAGCCCACTTACATACATCAACGAATTAGAAGTAATCGTTTGCGAATTTATAACATTATTATCGTATTTTTCTAATATTGTTCCGTTACATTTTAATGATGGTGAACCTATAAATTGTTCAGCCCACAAATTCAATCCGACAAGATAAGAAAAATATATACTTCCTTCTTGATAATGCCCTAAAATAAGTTTTGTCTCTTCTTCGCTCATTTTAACATACTTATCATCAACTATTTTATAAGATTCATTTTCCAAACACCAATTACCCGATTTTAATTTAGAAACGTAATCTTTTAATTTACCAGTAGTTTGAAAATCATAAAAATATTTTACCATAGATTTATTAGCATTTTCAGTAGGAGTTAAATAACTATGAACTTTATTAGTAGTATAACCATAATTCCCTAAGCCTAAACTCCAATCTCCCGTATATTTATAATCAGCATCTCCATCGCCATCATTATCAACATTATCATTACATACTGTATTTTTATCCTCTAAAACTAATTTTATACTTCCATCACCTTCAATACGTACTATTCTCCAACACATCCCAGCAAAATTGACAAAATTATCATCTGGATTTCCTCTATAATAATAACTTATTCCATAATCATCTTCAATAACAGATAAAGTTTTCTCTGGAGTATCCCCTGGAATAAATACAACTGGCTTTTTATCTTCGCTACATTCAATTACTGGACCATAATTCATTAAACTAGTTTGGTCAGTAATATATTTACCTACCATATCATCAATACATTCTTGATATATAGTTCCTGAATGATAAGTAGGAGTTTCACCATACGCCCACCCGGGTGAGTTAAAATAATCTGGTACTACTTTATAATCTAAAGCTTTTCTTTCTTTATATAAAGAAACCTCCTCTATTGGTTTTGTATCTGGTATACTCAATAAGTTCGTACCATTAGAACTATTTATTGCACTTGATAATATATTATAAGCTAAACTATCTGTATTATCATTATATGGATTTATACTTGATATATCTTTTATATTTATTCTTGCTTCCAATAATTTATTCATATCTTTGGATTGATCTATTCCCGTTTCATTATACTTTAATGTAAATGAATAGTTTTGTGTTTCTCCAACTTCTATACTATTTCCCACTAATATTCCGCCATTCATAGGAAACACTGAATTTTTTGAACCATTACATCCACTTTCGCATGTTAATGTATATGTGAAATCATTTGAATTAAATGTTGTGAGTTCGCCAGTCATAGCATCTAACGCCTTAACATTTTCTATTACTACTACGTAATCAGTTGTTGCATTACCTTTGTTTGTTACTGTAAATGTTTTTGGTTCAAATGTTTTTCCGGGTATTATTACTTCACCTTCACCTATTATTGAACTATCATCATTACCGTATACTATTGCTAGGTTAGCAGTTGTAACAGATATAGACTTATCGTTTGTATTTCCAGTTATTTTAGTTAAAAAGTATGCAAATGTTATTCCTAATAAAGTAATTAATACAATTGTTATTCCTGTTACACTAACTATTATCTTTTGTTTTCTATTCATGAATTTTTTCCTCCTTTTACATACAAAAAAATCATACAATTATTAACACCCTCGACTATATTTTTGAAAGACGAAGGACGATTATATAATTTATTAATTTTCCATAAATAGAATTTTTGGTAGTCTTTACTACTCTATATAAATAGTATCAAAAAAGAGCATTTTAATCAATACTCTTTACACTAACCTTCTTATTTTTAATAACTTCATTCAACATAGAAATAAACTCTTCTAACGATAAAGTAGTTGTTTCTTTTTCTCCATGAAGTCTATAACTAATTGTTTCATTATCTCTTTCTTGATCACCTAAAATTAATGTTAGAGGTATTTTCTTAGTTTGACTTTCTCTCATTTTATATCCTAATTTTTCTTCTCTATCATCTAAATTAACTCTTATACCATTTTCCTTTAATTCTTTATAAACTTTATCAGCATAATTAACATGATACTCATTATTTACTGGAATAATATTAACTTGAGTTGGTGCCAACCAAATTGGATAACATCCTTTAGTTTCTTCAATTAAGAATGCAGTAAATCTATCAAATGTACCAAATATTGCTCTATGAAGAACAACCGGTATTTGTTTTTCACCTTTATTATCAACATAAGATAATTCAAATCTTCTTGGTAATAAGAAATCTAATTGACAAGTAGAAAGTGTTACTTCTGGCCCTACTGCTGGTTTTACTTCAACATCTAATTTAGGGCCATAGAATGCAGCTTCACCAATAGCTTCAAAGTATTCAACACCTAATTCATTTAATACTTCTCTTAACTTGCTTTCAGCTTCATTCCACATATTATCATCATCAAAATACTTCTCTTTATCTTCCGGATCTCTTAATGATAATCTAAACTTATAATTTTTAATTCCAAAATCTTCATATACATCCAATATTAATTTAACAACTTTTTTAAATTCTTCTCCAATTTGTTCAGGAGTTACAAATAAATGTGCATCATTTTGACACATACATCTAACTCTTTCAATACCTTTAACAGCTCCACTAGCTTCATATCTAAAATCAGTTGCAAACTCTCCAATTCTTATTGGTAAATCTCTATATGAATGTAATTTATTTTTATAAATTAACATATGATGTGGACAGTTCATTGGACGTAATACAAATTCTTCCTCATCAACTTTCATCATAGGGAACATGTTTTCTTTATAATGATCCCAATGTCCTGAAGTTTTATATAAATCAACAGTACCAACACAAGGAGTATATACATGATCATATCCTAATTTTTGTTCTTTTTCATAAATATAGTTTTCTAATTGTTTTCTAATTATTGCTCCATTTGGTAACCATAAAGGCATTCCAGCACCAACTAATTCATGATTCATAAAAATTTCTTGTTCTTTACCAATCTTTCTATGATCACGCATCGCCGCTTCTTCTAATTCTTTTAAATATTCATCTAAATCTTCTTCATTTTCAAAACATACTCCGTATATTCTTTGAAGCATTTTATTTTTAGCATCACCCTTCCAATAAGCTCCACTAAATTTAATTAATTTAAAATGCTTTAAAAATTTAACTGTTTCTACATGAGGTCCACGACATAAATCAGTAAAGTCTCCTTGAGTATAACAACTAATTACACTATCTTCATCCATATTATTTATTAAATCGATTTTATATTCATCATCTTTAAACTTATCTAAAGCTTCATTTTTAGATAATTCATGTCTAACAATTCTTTTACCATCTTTACTAATTTTTTTCATTTCTTTTTCTATTAACGGTAAATCTTCTTCTTTAATAACTTTATCTCCTAAGTCTATATCATAATAGAAACCACTATCTATTACTGGCCCTACCCAAAACTTAGCATTTGGATATAAATGTTTAACTGCTTGTGCCATTAAATGCGCACAAGAATGGTTCATTATATTTAATTTTTCATCTTCTTTAATATTTCTCATTTTATTTTCCTCTTTTCTTAATTTCTATATTATTTTCTAATTCATATGTTTTCATTGCAACTTTGGTTCGCGCTATTGACTTTTTAATCACGCCTACTTTTTCTTCTAAAAGTTTTAATTCCTGAATATCTCTAGTCAATGCCATACTAAAACGAACATCAAACAATTCCTTTTTTAACTTAGTAACTTTATCTATCATTAAATTATATTCTTCTTCACTTTTTATTTCTAACATTATATCACTTCCTAAACAAAAAAAGATGATACCACAAAGGAGCACAAATATGCGCAGGTACCATCCTAATAATACTTAATTTTAATAACGGCTTTTACCGGGATTGATTAGATCCTCTAAAAAGTAGTAACTATTATACAATTTTATTCATTTACACCAACCATGAACTCTCTTTAAAAATAAATATAATAATCATGTCTTTTATCACTGATTTCTTGATTAATATAACATATTATATTAGAAAAATCAAATTTATTTACAAAATTTGATATTTCCTATATTTTCAATTAAATTTAATACTCCATTTGCAGTAAAGAAAAAACCAAGTATAAAACATTCATTAGAAATTCCTTTATATAAATTTGTTATTACTAAAAAACCTAACAATATAAATAAACTCATAGAAAAAATATTAATAAATACTGAATTATTTAATTCTTTTCTTAAATCTTCTATTCTTATAAGTTTTATAATTATCATTATAATCATCCAGCCTGCTAATGTTATTGATAACACCATATTAGTTGATTCATTCATATACTTTAAGCCACTTACACTAGCTATCAAACTTGCTAAAGATACATACAATGAATTCATACCAGTAATCTTTCTAGTCAATAAATAATTAGTAAATTCAGCACCAAAATATAATAACATCACTACATAAAATATTTCACATCCATCCAAAAATGAAATAAAATCACTAAAAAAGAATGATACTCCTAACAATAAAATAAATATACTTGTTATAATCAATACTATATTTTTACTTTTTATATCATCTTTCGATAACTTTATATTTTTCATATTATCACCTACTATAATATTAATTTAATTTAATAAAAAAGTCAATTTATATTGTTTAAAATAAATAATTAGTATATTATTAAATTAGAAAGGAGTTTTATGAAAACGTTATTTATAATTTTATTAGTTGTCTTTATAATTATTATACTTTCATCTATTAGACAAATTGACGAATATGAAAGAGGTATATTATTTGAATTCGGTAAATTTAAAAAAATATTAAATCCAGGTTGGAACATAGTTTTACCAATATTTCAATCATTCAAAAAAGTTGATATAAGAACTAAAGTTACTGATGTTCCAGAACAAGATGCAATAACTAAAGATAATGTATCGGTTAGAATTAATGCGGTAATATATTTTAAAATATTTGATGCCGCTAAATCTATTCTTGAAGTAGAAAATTATCATTATGCAGTCAGTCAACTTGCACAAACTACAATGCGTAACGCAGTTGGTTCTGTTTCATTAGATGAACTATTATCAGAAAGAGATAAAATTTCATTTGAAATTTGTAAAATAATTGACGAAGCAACTGATCCATGGGGCATCAAAGTAGAAAATGTAGAATTAAAAGACATTAAATTACCTCAAGAAATGGAAAGAGTTATTGCAAAAAATGCTGAAGCAGAAAGAGAAAAGAAAGCAGTAATAACTAAATCAGTTGGTGAAGTTGAGGCTGCTAAAAATTTAAGAGAAGCTGCAGAAATTATGGAATCTAGTGCTGGAGCACTACATCTAAGAACATTATCTACATTAAATGATATATCAAGTGATCAATCAAATACAATAGTATTTGCAGTGCCTTTAGAAATTTTAAGGGCATTCGATCAAAATAAGACTGAAGATATAATTAAAAAGACAACAAAAAAAGAAAAATAAATTTTATTTTTCTTTTTTATTTACTATTAAATTTCTTAGTAAGAATATTTATTTCTTCAAAATCCATAGGATATAAATGATTTAAATTTCTTTTAATAAAAGTATCACTTGCCATCTTCGTAATACCACCTGAAATAATTAATATAGTTTCTCTACCTTCTTTTGATTTTAAAACTTTCGTTCCTCTAGCATTATCAGGAAAAGGTTTTAAATATGGAGATACTAAACCTCTATTAGTTTTAAATAACTCATCTATTATAGGCATTACTAACCCTTTATGCATATGCCCTGATATAACTATATCAAACTCTTTTATTAACTCAATAACTTTAGGATTAGTTAAAAGATATGGTGAGTGAATTAACATTATTTTAATTTTCTTTTCATTTAAATTAAAACAATATTCCCTATCTTCATTCAATTTTTTGATTAATATATTTATATCTTCAGCATGATTACTATTTTCATAAAACTTATAATCTAATTCAGGCATATATATTATAACCTTATCATCTTCATAAAATGGATTAAAATGTGATACTTGAAGATTAGGTATTTCATTAACTTCCTTCCAAAAACTCTCTAAATAATCATAATTCCATCCATCTTTTGTACGTTTCATAAAATCATGATTGCCACAAGAAATAAAAGTTTTTCTATATATTGCTATTTCTTCTAACCATCTCAATAATTTAATTTGTTCACTTCTACTTTCACGTATAAAATTAGTAGAATCGATTATATCTCCACCAATACAAACATAATCACTATAAGATGAATTTATATATCCTAAAATAGCATTTAATTTTTTATCATCAAAATTATAAGTAAAATGAACATCACTAAAATATTTTAACTTAATATCATCATTTTTATATGGAATATATATATCATGCCCATTTATTTTAGATAATCTATCCAACATAATAACTCCCTCTTTTTAACGGGTTCTAGTATATCATAATTTTACTTATAATGTCAAAAAAATAAAGGCAACTTCTAGCCTTTATTTTTCATTTCACTAATATATTTTTTTAATTTAACAGCATCAGGTCCAAATATAATTTTTAATTGATTATCAATTTCAACTATTCCTTTAGCACCTAATTTCTCTATTGCATTTTTATCTACTACACTTACATCTTTGAGTGTTACTTTCAATCTAGACATATTAACTTCAGTATCTAATATATTATCTTTTCCACCTAAATATTGTACTAGTTTATTTATTTCCATATTAAAGTTTTTCTTATTAAGTTTAATTATAACTAAAGAGATAATTAATAAGACAAATGCAATTAAAATATATTGCCATAACATATAATATCACCTCATCTATTATCATTATACTATATTTTTTATAAAAATAAAATCACTAATTAAAAAATTAAACATAAAATATATTGAGTATAAATGAAAGGGTGAATTATACATGTGTAATAATAATGAGAATGATACAAACTGCATCGGCGAAATTTTAAAAGTTATACTTGTTTTACAACAAAATGCTTGCCCAGATAGTTGTTTAGATTCTTGTGATAGACCAATGCTTGGAGGAGGACCAAATTGCTTAGTTTGTAATACTCGACCTGTTATGCTATATACTTGTTGTGGTAACGGAGTACCATGGAGTATGCCTATAGAAAAAGACAACACTAATGTTTGTTCAAACACTCAAGTAAGTGCTTGTTGTCAAGATTGCTCTACTGTATTTAGAGTAGAAAAACTAGATGGCAATTGTGCAACATTTAGAGTATTAGCACCTAACCCACAAGAAAGTTGTTGTAATACAATACCTTATATAGCAACTAATAGTTTCTTCACAATGAACTTATCATGTGTTTGTGCTATTAAATGTTTAAGTGATACTTTCGTTGATTGTGTTTAAAAAAGTACTTAGTACTTTTTTATTTGATATAAATTATAAACTATTATATAATACTAATACATTTAAGGAGTAATATAACTATGATTATAAAATATTTTCTTGTAAACAATTTAGAAGAAATAACTAATATGATAATTAAAAAATTATGTAAAAAGAATATTCCATATGTTTACATAAAAGAGACTAATGAAATTCATTTTGATAAATATATTTTTAAATTTTTCACTAAGAATATATTATTTGAATTTATGAATATGAATGAGCAACCCTTCCCTTCTAATGAATTATTATCATTAGAACCACAAGAAGAAATAGTAAAATTAAAGGATACAAATAGAAAAAAATATAATTACAATAATATTGTTGAACACAATAAAGAAACAAATATGAAACTCAAAAAACAATATATTCCTCAAAAAAGGTTTATAAGAAGATAAAAACATTTCTATTTCAGAAATGTTTTTTTAATCTTTAAACTCAAATATATATTCTTTAATTTGAACCTCATCGCCACGTTTAGCTCCCATAGCTTCTAGGTCAGCATCAATTCCCATACCTTTTAATTTGCGTCCAAATCTAGCAACTGATTCATCTTCATTAAATCTTGTCATCTCAAATAATTTTTCTACTTCTTTTCCTCTTATTACCCAAACATCATTTTCACGAGTTATAGTATAAGGTTTAGCATCATTAAATTTGTATAAAACATGACTAGCATATTCCTCTTCTTTATATAATTCAACCGTTGCTGTAGAATCAACTATATCAGCAAGTCTGATAATTAAAGAATCAAAACCTTGTTGCATAATAGCACTAACTTCATAAATTTCAGCTTCAGGATATTTATCTCTAAATCTATTTAAATTTTCTTTAGCTCCTTCAATATCCATCTTATTAGCAATTATTATACTAGGCTTATTTATTAATCTCTCATCATAATTTTTTAATTCATTATAAATATTTTCATAATCTTCTATAGGATCTCTTCCTTCAAAAGCCCCCATATCAATTACATGAGCAATAACTTTAGTACGCATTGCATGTCGTAAAAATTTATCACCTAAACCTATACCAGAACTTGCTCCTTCAATTAAACCAGGTAAATCAGCCATTACAAAACATCTATCATCATTTAATTTTACTACACCTAAATTAGGGCTTAGAGTTGTAAAATGATATGCGCCTATTTTAGGTTTACAAGAGCTAATCATACTAAGTATAGTACTTTTACCTACACTTGGCATACCAACTAATCCAACATCAGCAAGCATTTTAAGTTCACACTTAATATATTTACTTTCACCAGGTTCTCCCAATTCACTCATTCTAGGAGCGGGAACCTCATGAGTTGCAAAAGCTTTATTTCCACGTCCACCACGTCCACCTTTAGCAACAACAACACTCTCACCAATAGTAGTTAAATCAGCAATAACCAAACCAGTATCTTCATCAGTAATAGTTGTACCTAATGGAACCTTTATAATAACATCATCTGCATTAGCTCCATTTCTCTCGCTACCTTTACCATTAACACCTTTCTCACCTTTTATATGTTTCATCATTTTTAAGTCTATCAAAGTTTTAAGCCCAGGATCAGTTTCAAAAATTATATCAGCTCCACGACCGCCATTTCCGCCATTTGGTCCACCCATTTCAATATATTTTTCACGTCTAAAAGAAGTACATCCATCTCCTCCTCGACCTGCTTCTATTTTTATTTTAATTTCATCTACGAACATAATATCAGTCCTTTCAAGAAAAATATTTTATCATATCAATCAATTTAATTCAATTATTGTTTGCCCTATATTAAAAGTATCTAAATAATACCTACTTACTCTCTTATCTTTTTTCAATAAATTATGTATTTCTGTCTTTAATATACCCTCACCCTTGCCATGTACAATAACGATTTTTTTATTTTTTAATTTTATATTATCATTTATAAAATCATTTAAAACATAAACAATCATATCTCTACTAAAACCATGTACATCTATTCTAGGTAAGATATCTAAAAAAGGGTTATAACGTTTCAACTTCATTAACCCCTTCACTTGATACATTTGTTGTAGCTACATTTTGTGTTTCATTTAATTTAGGTTGTTCTATATCTACTACATTATTTTCAACAACATTTGAATTAACTATATTTTCATTTGTTTTAATATCTACCGTTTCAACATCTAAAGTATCAATATTATTTGTTATTTCGCTTTCAAAAGTTACATTAGAGTCAACGCTAATATTATCCATTATACTCTTTATTTCATTAAAACTAGGTATATTCTTTACCATATCAAGTTCACTACTACTTGATAACATAACTTTATTTGTATACTTTATACTAGACTCTATATCATTAGTATTAATTAAAAAATAAGTTAATACTGAATAATAAACATTATCTTTATTTGTAATATTTTTATTTATATTCTTTATTAATCTAACTTCATCATTAACACAATATAATAAATCAAAATTATCCAACTTTATGATTAAATTAGCACTATATAAATCTATAAACTTTTGAAATAAATTTAATATATTCTTCGGTTTATTCAAGTCATTATTTACCCCAGTAGCATCACTAGCAAAAGATAAAGGAGCAATAATATAATTACATTTATTACAATAAATTAAACTATCTTTAGTAAATTTTTCTCCTATATATACAAGTTTAGAATTAGGATAATTATTTATAGCCGCTAAATTAGCATTATAATCACCATCATCCATTACTATAGCATCAGGAACGAATTCATATTTATATTTTGTTAAATTATTCTTTATAGAACTTTCAACTATAGTAGTAAATTTATTAGTTTTACTATTATATATCTTATAATTATTACAAGTTTTTTCAGTATAACTAGTTTCAATATATCGAGTATCTATTCTATAACTTTCTAAAATTTCTTTTATCTTTCTACCAATTTCATCTTCACCTATCATACCAGTAAAACTTATATCCATTCCATAACTAGCTAAAGTAATCGCAACTAAACAACCAACATTACCAAAACTTTTAATTGAGTTATCTATAAAAAACTTATCTCCATCTTGAGGAAATTCTACTAATGGTAAAATATTATCATATATAGGTCTACTAATAACTAAAGTTTTCATAACACCATTCCTATTCTATACTAATTATAAATTAATACATAACTTTTTGCAACGAAAAAAGAAAGAATTAATTTCTTTCTTTTGTTTTGAAATCTTTTTTCATTCCTCTTAAGAATGTTAATTTAGAACGTCTTACTTTACCTTTCTTAACAACTGTAATGCTATCAATTAAAGGACTATTTACTGGGAATACTCTTTCAACACCAACTGCTCCAACTTTTCTTCTAACAGTAAATGTTTTAGAAACAGAACCACCAGTTATATTGAATACTATACCTTCAAAATTTTGTACTCTTTCTTTTTTTCCTTCTTTGATTTTAACACCAACTCTAACAGTGTCACCTACTCTAAATTCAGGAATATCAGTTCTAATTTGTTCTTTATTAATTTTTTCAATTAAATTATTCATCTTCGACTTTCCTTTCTATATATTCTATTTATTCTAATCATGAAATATTTTCAGCGGATTACGCTTTTTTTACAAAAGCAATAGTATTGTATCACATATATATATTTTATGCAAGAGTGATTTAAGAATAATTTTTAACACAAAAAAAGAAAAGATTATTACTCTTCTTTCATAGAATTTAATTTATTTAATAAATCTTCAGCCTTAATAGTTTCATTAGATTTTGGTTGAGTTTGTTTTAAACCTTCTAATTTCGCTTTTAGATCATCTTGTTTAATAGTTACTTCTTTTTGTTTTTCTTCCAATGCTTTTTTCAGTCCATCTAAACTCACAGTATTTTCTAATTTTTTTTCTACTACTTGTGGAGTTTCTATCTTTTCTTCCACTTTTGGAAGTTCAATTTCTTCTTTGTTAGATACTTCGTTCACTACAGAAGTTTCTTCGCTAATAACACTTTGTACCTCAACATTTTTAGTTTCAACACTTTTTTCTTCTTCAGGAACAATATTGTCTTTAACTTCTTCATCCACATTTAGATTTTCCATTACTTTATCCAATTTGATAGTACTAGTATTATTGCCAACGAATACTGAACTAAATTGTTCATTTTTTTCATAAGCTTTTTTCATAATACTTTCAACATAAGCATCAACATTAGGAATATCCTTACTTAAATTAGAAGTTTCTTCAATTGGTTCTTCATTTTTTATTTCTTCAACTTGTTCGTGTTTTTCAACATTTTCTAACGCTTGTGCTATATTTTCTTCTCTGCTAACAGGTTGCTCTTCTAATTCACTTAAAGGAATAATAGTAGTTTTTTCAAATATACTTTGTTCTAAAGGCTCTTCTTTAACTTCTTCAACTACTTCCTCTTTTTCTTGAGCCAATTCTTCTTTTAAAATTGCCTCTTCCTTTTTATCTTCTACAAGAACCTCTTTTGGTTCTTCATCAATCTTAGGTTCTTCAATTATTTTTGTTTGTTCTTTTTTATCAGTTTTTCTTAAACTTACCATTAATAAAATTATAAAAACAAATAATAAAATAGCACCAACCACATAAACAATTGATAATGTTTTACTATCACTATATAATTTATCCATAAAACTTAATACTGTATTCATACAATAGCCACCTCTTTATTATAGATTAATTATATTATATTTTTTATTTAATATCAATTATAAATAATATAAAAATGTAAATAAAAAGTGAAACTTTCATTTCACTTCTATTTTAAATTAATTTAAAGCGTCTTTTAATTTGCTTCCAGCTTTGAATGAAGCAACCATTTTTGCTGGAATATGTAATGGTTCTTTAGTTAATGGGTTAATTCCATCTCTAGCTTCTCTTTTTTTAGCACTGAAAGTACCAAAACCAACTAAAGTAACTTTACCTTCTTCTTTTAATCCTTTTTCAATTCCTGCCATAGTAGCATCTAAAGCTCTAGTAGCATCAGCTTTTGTTAATCCTGCTGTTTCAGCAATAAATTCAACTAATTCTTGTTTTGACATTTTTAATTTCCTCCCATTTCGTATGTCTTCTTTAGGGCTTTACCCTACATATAAAGAGTATCAAATAAATTTCACATTTGCAATACATTTATTTAATTTTTAAGGATTTTTAGTATTTTTTAGATAATAATATACTATATGTAAATACTAAGTTTTAAATAAAAGTTACATACATATAATTTTATTATGAAAAACAAATTCCTGAAATCAACTTTAATTTTAATTATAGGTGCACTTTTTACTAAATTATTAGGCTTCATAATAAGAATAATATTTACTAGATTAGTCAGCCAAAATGAAATTAATCTTTATAGTATTATAATGCCTACTTATTCATTATTAATTACTTTAGCTGGTTTAGGTCTACCACTAGCTATAAGTAACTTAATAGCTGAAAACAAAACTAATAGTAAAAAAATATTATTTTCTATTATACCAGCATCACTTATTATAAATATATTTTTAATTATTATAATTTTTTTAATTGCGCCAATAATTTCAAATAATTTATTACACAATAAAGATGCGTATTTTCCAATTATATCTATAGCATTCATTCTCCCTTTTATATCATTATCTAGTATTATCAGAGGATATTTTTTTGGAAAACAAAAAATGTTTCCACATACTTTATCAAATATAATAGAACAATTATTTAGATTATTAATAATACTTATATTTTTACCTAAATTATTAAAATATGGAACTGTTATAACAGTATCAGCCTATATACTACTTAACATTTTATCAGAAATAATATCAATTATAGTTTTTCTTTTATTCGCACCTAAAAACTTTGCTATAAAAAAAGAAGACTTAAAACCTGATATTAGAATAGTAAAAGATATTATGTCTATCGCTATACCTACTACATCAAGTAGAATTATAGGAAACATTGGATATTTTTTTGAACCCATCATATTAACTTTAACACTTACTTTCATTGGATATAGCAACGATTTCATATTAAATGAATACGGTATATATAACGCTTACGTATTACCATTATTAACAATACCTTCCTTCTTTATCATAGCCTTAAATACATCTTTAGTACCAGAAATATCTAAAAATAAAGATAATAAAACATTAATAAAAAGAAGATTAAAACAATCTTTAATAATATCTTTCATTATAGGTTTAATATCTAATATTTTTGTATATATATTTACAAACCAATTACTTACTATCATATTTGATACTACATTAGGAGCAAATTATATAAAGTTTTTAGCACCATTCTTTATATTTTTATACCTAGAAGGCCCACTAGTTAGTACTCTACAAGCATTAAATTATGCTAAATACACAATGAAAGTAACAATTATTGCTACTATAACAAAACTAATCTCATTATTTATTTTTAGTTTAATGCATATAGGATTGTATGGTTTATTAATAGCAGAAATAATAAATATATTTTTAGTAGTATATTTAAATAGTAAAAAAATAGTAAAAATTTTAAAATAATTTTTTACTATTTTATTTTTTCAAAACTAATACCCCATCTTGCATATTAGTTTTACGACAAGAATTTATCTTAAAAATTTCATAAGTTCTTAAAACTTCTAAATTTAAACCATAAAATATCTTTTCTCTAGTATAATTTCTTGTAGCATAATCAAAAATATACAACAAAAATATTTGACCATCAGCGTTCATTAAAGACATTAATTCCTCTATATAAGATATTATAAATTTATCCATAGGATAAAATTTACTAAAATAATGTTGTAAATACTCAAAAATGTTTGATAAACACATTACATCATATTTACCTTGAAATTCTTTAGGTATATCAATTGCGTTTACATTTTTAAAAATTATATTACTTCTTACTAAAAGTGACTTAAACTTATTATATGTTTTTTCATCATTTAAATACTTATTTCTTTCTACTAACTTGTCTCCACTTACAATATTTATAAATAATAGATTAAATAAATTTATATTACTATTTTTGTTAATTTGAACTTTATAATTATAATCAATAATATATCTCCAGTATTCTCTATATTTCTTATCCATAAATGGTAATAAGTCACTTAAAATACTAGTTAATTCTTCTAAAGATGTATTAATATCTAATAATTTGTTTAAAATTATTAGATATTCTTTATAAGAATATCGCATTATCATAGTTCGTTTAATGCCTAAAACATAAAACTCTGTCAAAGCATTCGAATCAAAAGTATCAATATTTAATATACCTTTTTCAACTAAATTAAACGAATGATCACCACTGGCCATAACGCTTAATGCTGTATTTTTACCTTCTAAATTACTTCTATTTATATAATCTTTAATATTTTCATTTGTAGAAAAATAAACTTTTTGATAAGTAGAAAATGGCTTACCACTACAAAACGCTTTCCCACTTTCATATTGTTTGTTTAAAAGTTCTTTCGTTCCATTAATAATATCAGTCACACAAAACACCCCTACTTCAAAACAAGACATATATTATCACAAATATAATCAAAACACAAATTTATTCAAGGACTTTCAATATATTTGTCACCATATCAATATTATTAATAGTATCTTGTACTTTATTAGTAGTTGTTTCTCTATTATATTTTTTATATGCTTCTAAAAATTTCTTATAATTATCAGGATTTCTATTTAAATATTTATACCAATAGCTATGACTTCTTAAATAATCATATTGTTTCTTTTCTTTTTTTATTTTATATAATACGCTCAAATCCATCTAATCACCAAAAAATTTTGTTATTGGTCTTGGAGTTTTGGTTACTATATCACTTGTGCTTTTAGTAGTTAATTCTTGTATCAAACTAACTGCTTTTTGAGCATTAGTTATGTGTTTTTGAACATTATCCATATTAATATTTTTAAATAAACTAGTTAATTCCCCAATTGAATCATCATTAGAAGAACTATTAAAATACTTTCCCCACGCCACTTCGTTTTCTCCATAAATATCATATATTTCATAAAAATCTTGCCAAGTATTTTGCTTTTCTTTTACATATTTAATTAATTCAGGATGCTTCGATACAAACTCTTTAAATGCTTCTTTTTTATCCATAAAACCACCTATAATATTATATTTTAAAAAATAACTTTTATGTGTTATTCATTCATAAAAAAAATCTGTTTAAAATATAAACAGATTTATAAATCATATTTTTCTTTTTCCCATCTAGCATATATACCACAAGGTAAAATTATATCGCTATTTTCTTCTTTTATACCTAATTCATCACTAGAGATATGTCCAGAACATTTTTTATTTACAGTTAGATTTAAAATATTTTCTAAAACTGTCATAGATAAGCCAGTAGTATAAGAATTTATTAAAAATAATATAGGTTTATCACTTAATATTTCAGTGCATTTTTCTACTAAACTATATAAGTCAGTTTCAATATTCCAAACCTCTTTATTACTCCCTCTACCAAACGATGGTGGATCCATCAAAATAATATCATATTTATTACCACGTCTTATTTCACGTTCAACAAATTTAACAACATCATCAACTATGAATCTAATTGGTTTATCTTCTAAACCACTTGAAATTACATTTTCTTTAGCCCAATCAACCATTCCGCGAGAAGAATCAACGTGCACTACACTTGCACCAGCAGAAAGACACGCTACACTAGCCGCTCCTGTATAAGCAAAAAGATTTAATACTTTAACATTATCTCTACCTTTAATTTTATTTTTTAACATAGTCCAATTATAAGCTTGTTCAGGAAATAAACCAGTATGTTTAAAACCCATAAGTTTTAAATTAAAAGTTAAATCATCATAATGTATTTCAAAACGTGAAGGCATATTTTTATTAAATACTTGCCACTCACCTCCACCTTTATTGCTTCTAACATACTTAGCATCAATATTACTCCATAGAGATTTATCTTTATCTTCCCATATAATTTGTGGATCTGGTCTTAAAAGTTTAATTCCATTCCAACTTTCTAATTTCATACCATTACTTGTATCCAATATTTTATATTCATCAAAATTAATTAACTTCATAAAATCACCTACCTAAGATTATACAATATATTTGAAATATTAAAAAGGTTTAATTGCCCCACATATTTTTTAAATTACCATCTTTCTTATAAACACTATCCATTAACATAACATATTTAAATTCATAACTATCAACTAATTCTTGATACGTAAATTCTCTTACCTTTAAACTAGGTATATAACTTTCAGCTATATAAACCTTTTCTTCATCTATACCAATAATAATCGCTATATGTCCATCTATTCCTATTAAATCTCCTACTTTAATACCATTTTTAATAACGTTTAAATCTATATCAATCTTTTTACCTAAATCAGTAAAATCGAGTTCTTCTGTACTACCAGCACCAAGATCTCCGATATCAAATCCTCCATTTAATAATGCCCAAGATATAAATCCACTACAGTTCAAACCATTTCTACTATAACTTTTAGTATAATTTGCATATAAATCACAACCCCACATTTTAGGTTCTCTAGTACTTGCATTCTCTTCTAAAGTTTCATACTTATTTTCGGTTAGATATAACCCTTTATGATAGTATCTCCCTTCACCATCAATATGTTTTCTTCTTGTACTATTTAATCTACCATTTTCAAAATAATAATTTATCTTATAAGGAAATTTCAAACTTAAAAATCTTGCCGCAGCCACAACTCCGGCGCGAGTTTCATAACCAGCAAGATTAATATCATATTCTAAAATTTCATCTAAAACTTTTGCTTCCTCTTCAGTAAAAGTTTTGCAATTCAAATAGTCTTTATCTTGAGCATATTTAGGCAAATTAATTAAATTAGTCACGACAACTTCAACAACTTTTTCTTTATCTAAACATTTTACTTTTAAATAATTTTTACCAACATTCAAACCTATAATTTTATTATCTTTTATATCAAAAAAAGTATTATCTTTTGATATATAATGTAATTTTAAATCTTCTTCTAATATTTCTTCAGTTTCAATTTCATAATCTAATTCTTTAACCTCACCTATCGCTAAATATATTTTATCTACACCAACTATTTCAAAATTTATTTCTTTATCAAATCTAAACATACTTAACAAAAAAAGATTAATAAAAATTAATATACTTAAAAATGCAATATTATTCTTATTTAATTTCTTTTTATTTTTTGTCACTACTACTCACTTCCATAAATATTATATCAAAAAAAGTATAGAAACCTATACCTTTATTTAATCTTCTCAATTCTTTCTTTACCGCCCATATATGGCCTTAAAACTTCTGGAACACTTATACTTCCATCTTCATTATAATTATTTTCTAAGAAAGCAATTAATGCACGAGTACTAGCTAAAACAGTATTATTTAAAGTGTGTACATAATAATTTCCATTTTCACCTTTAGTTCTAATACCTAATCTTCTAGCTTGAGCGTCTCCTAAAGTAGAACAAGATCCAACTTCAAAATATTTTTGTTGTCTTGGGCTCCAAGCTTCTACGTCACATGATTTAACTTTTAAATCAGCTAAATCTCCACTACAACATTCTAATGTTCTAACAGGTATATCTAAACTTCTAAATAATTCAACAGTATATTGCCACATCTTATTATACCATTCCATAGATTCTTCAGGTTTACATAAAACTATCATTTCTTGCTTTTCAAATTGATGTACCCTATAAATACCACGTTCTTCTATACCATGCGCTCCAACTTCTTTTCTAAAACAAGGACTATAAGAAGTCATACATATTGGTAACTTATCTTCTTTAACTATTTGATCTTTAAATTTACCAATCATAGAATGTTCTGAAGTACCAATTAAATATAGATCTTCCCCTTCAATCTTATACATCATTGCATCCATTTCAGCAAAAGACATAACACCAGTAACAACATCACTTCTAATCATAAAAGGAGGTATACAGTAAGTAAAACCTTTATCTATCATAAAATCTCTAGCATAACTTAACATAGCGGATGATAATCTAGCAGCATCCCCCATTAAATAATAAAAACCATTACCACTTGTTCTACCACTAGAATCTTTATCTAAACCATTTATACTTTCTAAAATATCAGCATGATATGGTATTTCAAATTCAGGTACAACTGGTTCTCCATACTTCTCTATTTCTACATTTTCATTATCATCTTTACCTACAGGAACTGTTTCATCAATAATATTAGGAATAACCATCATTTTTTCTTTAATTGTTTTTTCTAATTCTTCCTCTTCTTTTGTTAATCTATCTATTTCATCTTGCATTTCTTTAACTTTTACTTTAACTTCATCAGCTTCTTCACGTTTTTGTTCTTTCATCAATAAACCAATAGTTCCTGATAATTTATTCTTTTCATTTCTTAAATTATCTCCATTCATTTTAGCATTTCTATATTTAATATCTAAATCATATACTTCATCTACTAAAACTAACTTTTCATCTTGAAACTTTTTCCTAATATTTTCCTTTACTAAATCTCTATTTTCTCTTATTAATTTAATATCTATCATTTTTCTTCCTCTTTTCTAATAAATAAAAAATGATACCACTCAAAAGGAGTCTAATGACGGTACCATCCTATTTTTAACTTAATTACTATAACGGCGTTAACCGGTGATGATTAATCACTCTATTAGGTAGATAAATAATTATTTATATTAGTTCCCACCAACCACTAACTCTCTTAAATAAATTTAATTATTATTGTCCTAAATAATCAATTTCATATGCCTATTATATTACTATTTTTTTAATTATGTCAAGTTAAAAAAACTTATCTATATTTTTAGGAACTTTATCATTCTTTATCGTATCTATTATCTTTTGTTCCTTTTCTAAACTAACGCTTTTACCTGTTATCTTAGATAAATCTCTAATTATGCCTTTAAGCACATTCTCATCTTTCATATTATTTTCATTTAATCTCTTTGCTAAATCCATTATAGTTTCTTTGTCAACATTAGTTTTATTTTTTACCTTACCAAAAAAATCATCATTCAAATTCATATATACCCCCATTTAATTATATGAAAGAAAATATTTTTTATCCAACTATGTCTTACTTCCGGACACTTTTTTATTTTTATTAAAGGAGTACTTTTTATTACCAGTACTCCTTCTTCTTTCTAAATTGATATGTTTATGCGAAATAACTTTGTTACTCTTATGTTTACTTTAAAAATTGGTGAACAATCTATCCCTATTTGGTTTAAATGTGATAAAACTAAATCAAATAGACACAATGAAATTGATGAATTAACTAAAAAATGTTTATTTTCCGAAAGAGTTATTTTTAAAGCCATTGATGATGTAATTGAATTATTATCACCACTTAACACTAAAATTACTTTTCTTGGTGATAGATGGTTTTGTAATTTAAAAATGATGAAACATATTAATGACAAAGGACATTACTTTTGTATTAGAGCCAAAGTAAACTCTAATATTAGTTTTTTAATGTATGATAAAAAAGAAAATCATGAAATATACAAAAGATTCACTGACTTACCCATTCAAAAACATCATGCTTTATATCACAAAAATATTCCATTTGGTTCTTTTCAATTTAAATGCAATCTTTCAATTGCACGAGGAAAATTATCTGATGATCCTTGGTTTATTTTATCTAATATAGAACCTAACAAAGCATTAAGAGAATACGCTCATAGATTTGGTGCAATTGAATGCTTATTTAAAAACCAAAAATCTAATGGTTTTAATTTAGAAAAAACTAAAACAAAAAACTTACATGCTTATGAAAACTTATATAGTTTAGTATGTTTAGCATGTACTTGGCTTACCATCATTGGCGGTGACTATACTAAAAATTATAATCATGTTAAACACAAACTAAATATTAGATTTGTTAAACGTGATAAAAATAATAAACCTAGAAGAATATTATCTTTATTAATCTAGGCTTAACAATATTTAGACGTTGTTATAATTCTTATATTAATTACAAAATAAAATGTAATATGCAACTTTATCTCTAAAATATTAGAATTATCTTTTTTAAAAATTTTGTTAAATTACATTTAACACTTTTTGTCGTGAAAATTTATACAACTTTTACCTAAAAGTGAAATAATTTTCAAAATTCATACAAAAAGTACTAAATTTTTATCTCAATTTAGTACTTTTTTATATACTATTGCACGAACTTTTTCGTCTGCAAAGCCAGTGTTTACCTTACAAGCATCAAAAGTGTCCGTCACTCAGCCAACAACGTATGGATTACCTATTGTACCATCACCCTTTGTGATTACTGTACTAGATGCTAATGAAACTGCGGGGCGCAGACTGACGTCGTCATTGATCACATCGCTGTAGCTCACGTTGCCACCAGTATCAACGAGGAATGCGTAATCGTACCCATCGCTGCCATCGAAGTAGGCCGGAGAGAGAGTCCACCACCAGTTACTTGTTGCATTATCAGTTAAGTAATAATTGCTATTAGCTGTATATACTTTTCCTCCTGCAAATACTACTTCATCCACTGTTAATGTTCCTATATATGATTCATGGCTTTCATAATTTTTTCCATCACATCTTAATGTTGCATACTTATCTTCTATTGCATCTAATCTTCTTAATGTATCATAATTGAATGATTTACTATTATACATTAAATCATTTACACTACTTGTTAATAGTGCATTTGTTGATTGATCATATGCATCTTTTGTATTTCCCAAACACCATGTATCCTTCTTTAATTTTCCCTCTACACTCTTTAGGTTTGTATTATACCATTCATCTAATTTATATTTCATACTTGTCGTATTACTTGTTGGGCTTGTTAAATAATCAGCAACATATTTATCACTGCTTGATTGTTGACCAAGCGAATTTGTTACTTTTCCTTGTTTATAACCATAATGGCCATTTCCTATAAATGCAGTCCCTGTATCACTTTCAGTTATTTCACTACATTTCTTTTGTGCTGCAAGTGTTATTTTGATTGAACCATCACCTTCAATACGTACTATTCTCCAGCACATATTATTAAATTCTAAATAATTATCTTCTACTGCTCCTCTATAATAATAACTTGTTCCTAAATCATCTGGTGTTACAGTTAATACATTTTCATAGTCTTGAGCTTCTAAATAAGGTGTACCATCTTCAGCACAGTCTAACACTTTTCCTATTTGTGAACCATCATAATACCAGTTATAAACATCTGATACGTATTTACCTTTTACACTATTA
>JAZLAK010000029.1:0-20278 GCA_045613165.1 Bacilli bacterium
TTGGTAGAATTGTTGAGTATTATGGATATATGATGTATAATACAGAAACTGGAGCATTTCATCATCGTTATCTAATGCCATATGATATTGGTGACTTATGTATAGATATTAAGAAGGTTTTTTGGACAGTAAGAAAAAATAGCTAAAATCGAAATATTTTATTAAATTTTAGAGACAAGTATACATTTACTTGTCTCTTTTTTGTGTAAAAAATGTATTTTTAATTATACATAAGTAATATAATTTTTTAATTAATATGAGTTTTTTAGATAACAAATATGACACACAACAACCTGTCGTAAATGTAGGAGATATATTTTCGAATAGAGATTCATTTACATTTGCTGTTAAGGATGGAGGTTATGACGTTGGTCTGGCAAAACCAGTCGACGTTTTAGGTGTAACGGGAATAGAAACTGGAGAACAAATAGATGATAATTCTCCAATTAAACAAATAGAGTTTGAAGATTCTACAAAAGTAACTGTACAGAATACTTTATTTTTGCACCAAGAACATGAACAAATCGATAGTATTTTTATAAACTCTCCAAACGTTGATATTTTTAATCAATGTTCATCTGAGAATGTGTTCTTAACAGAAGAGTCTGGAACATATTTTAGTGTAAATGAGTATAGTACATATGTATTTAAACTACCTAACGAAAAATATGGTGTTCTAAAATTTAGTTATAACTTAATGCCATGTTATACTTGTTATACTGGTGGTGTTACTTCTTTTTATGACCATACGGTAAAAATTGGAACAGAAGATACTTCTGATTTTACTAAATTTTCAAAATCTGAATATTCTACCCCATTTATTGTTAAAGATAATAATTTAACGATAACTAAGTTAATTAGACAATTACAATCTACTTATGTGTATTCTTATAACTTTTATAACCCATTAAATCAATCATACACATTACAACGTTATTTAGGTCCAGTAATTCAAAGTTCCGGCGTAGTAAAATACGGTAATAATATTCCAAAGTATAATAACGTAATTGAATATGATTCTGAAGTTTCTTCTTATACTGAAGTTACATATATAGGTAACGCAGTTTATGGTGGTTTAACTGTTGATTATAGAAAAATTTCTTATGAAGAGGCCAACAAACAATTAGAAGAAACATCATACAAAGTTTATGTTTATAATGATGAAACTAAAACATATGATGAGGTAAAATCTGATGCAACTTTAACTGAAGAAACTACATATTTTACTAATACATATGCAGGTTACTGGACTATTATAGATGACTATGATAATAATTCCAAAAAGATTGTAAGATTCTATTCTGCATATGATGATTATAAAGAAAAATATAGCGATTTAGTTAATACTTATAGTTTTATATTACAACATGAAGAATCTTCAAATATTTTTGTTAACGCAATCGTTAATGACAATAAGCTTTCAATAAGTTCATATGGAGGTTTAATAAATAATGAATGTTTTGTTGTTTCATTAGTAAATGATATAGATTTGAATAATCTTATTGGTTATACTACAACAAAATTTAACGATAATGTTTTAAGATATTCTCAAGGTTCTGATTATGATTTAAATGGTGAATATGATTATTCTACTTCATTAACATATTCAAATGTTTGGTTTACATTTTCTTATTTTGTCAAAGATGACCAATATAATAATGTAAAATATTATTCAAATACATTTAATTATGATATTTACGACAAAGTTAAAGAGACTAATGAAACCAAAACATGTGATAATATTGAAATTACAATTGTAGATAGAAATAATATAGAATTAAATTTCACTTATTCACTTACAAATCCATCTTCAAATAAAACTACATATTTAGGGAAACTAACAACAAACCTATATAATTCGTATTTATTAGATGATAGTATTGTTTCAAATGATATGGAACAATATGAAAGTATGTTAGAAAAGTCAAAATTTGAAGAGTATCAATTCCCAGTCTTATCTACATATTTGGAAAAAAATTATACATTTGCTAATGGTATTCCTTCATATGAATATGTTACACAAGAGTTAATTATATCTCAATCAATGTTATCTACTTATTGGATTTATAATTCAATTCTTAATGAATATGTTTTATTTGAACAAGATAACACATCAACTGTTTTATATTATGAAGGAGATTTTTATGGTATAGAAAGCCAATCATTAGTTTATACATATTCTTACGACGATAAACAATATACAACTTATTTTTTAGATTTTGGTAGTTTATCATTAGAATCAGTAACTAAACGAGCAAAATTCGATACTTCTGCATATCCAGGACAATTCATTGAATCTAAAATGAATAATGTTTCCGTTAATAATCATGTACCGTTTTATTTAAGTAATGCAGTAGATAAAATTCCAACTAATGAGTTTGTTTTAAATTCTCATAAATATTCATATGTAATTAAAAAAGATAACGTCAAAAAAGAAGATGGGACATATGTATCAAATACATATAATTATGAAATAACTCCAGTTATTGTACAAGATGAATATTGGGAACAAATTTATGAAGATAAAGAAAAACCATTTAAAATAGATTCAAATACAACGTTATCTCATCCGGTAACAGTAAGTTCTGCTAACATTTTGTCTGGTGTTAAGGAAAGTATAATGGGATATATTATACATCCAAGATTAACTTATAAAGATTATGTAATAACATACAATAAAGTTATAGAATATGGATATTATGATACATATAATTTATTCAGAAAATATTATGATAAAACATATGACATAAATGGTATTACTTATGGTATTTTGTCTATTCCTGAAACAGAAGAAAAACCTGCACATCAAGAACTTATTACGTTAAATAAGTTTACTACCGTAAAGCGTGATCAAAGTTTAACTGATTTGATTTATCAAGAAGAATATAAAGAACCAATTATAGCATTAAAAGAATCTTCTTGGGGAATGATAAATGGTGAAAAACTTGTAATAGATGAAGAGATTTATCACCCAGCAACATATGTAGATGTTAAAACTATTAATCCAATTACTGGAGAATATGAAGTTAGACAAGAAATTGGAGCAGAAGCTTATTTATCTTATAAATATCATTATGAAACTATTCCATTTTTAACTAATACATATGTTTATCAAACATCTCCAACAAGAATCGAAAATTTAGAAAATGTTATTGAAAATTTAAGTAATACAAATAATATTTTATTAAATGGAGCTAATTCATTAATTTCTACAGTTTCTACATTAAATTCATCTTTATCAAATGTTTCTTCTAATATTTCAACTGCAATTTCAAGTACATTTGTAGGAAACATTATTTCCGATGAGTTAACACAAACAAGATCTTTGACAAATAGTTTATTTACAAATTTAATAAGTTCTTTAACACAAGTTGCTACACAATCAACAAATAAATTAGATGAGTCGATAGATATTGTTGGAAAAAATATAGTTAACGCCGCAAATGGTTTAGTTCAAAATAATGCATCTTTACAAGATGTTTTAATTAAAAGCAATGAAACTAACACAAGTAATTTTATTGATTCTTTAAAGAAGCAATTAGGAAATATAAATACTTCTATTAGTAATCTTTCTGGAGCACTATCGTCATCTCAATCATCATTAACTGATGTTTTATCTGAGTTAGCTTCTAAACCACAAGCAGGTACAACATATATAAATATTTCTCCAGATGAAAATGGAAATGTTCCAGAAATTAACCTCGGAGGAGGCGGCAGCGGAAGTTCAACTGGAGAAAAAATTAAAAATTATAATGGAGTACGTGAAATTGGTAAAATTGAAGAAAAACTTGTAGAAGTTGAAAAAAATCTTTCAATTGCATTACCTGGACAAAAGGCACCATTTAAACAAACCGTTAAAGTAAAAGAAAAACAAAAAGTTGTAGAGCTTTACGATAATCCAAAACCACAAAAGATAACTTATGTAGATGCTAATAATGAAACAATGCATGCCATGACATCTCAAATTGGTTTGCACAAAAAAGTTACTAAACAAAATTTGGCAGTTAATGATAAGGTTTATGAATTAGAATATACAACATATGAAGGTATAGCTGACATTTTATCAGAAATATCTAGAAGAATTCCAACAAAACAAGAATTTGTAATAGAGGTAGCAAAACAACTTTATATAAATACTGCATTCGATATTGAAACATCATATAAAGCTCCTGCAGATCATGCAAAAACTGCAATCCAAAGAGCATTAGTAATGTGGACAGAATTAGAAAAAAATAAATATGTTAAACCAGCAGAAAAGGATAATACTTTAGCATATGCTTTAATAAAACAGTATTAAAATTTTGAAAAATTAAAGTAAAAAATTCTATATATAAATATATATTGTTAAAGAGAGGTAATGATTGAATTTGATAATATTAAAGAAGCAATGAAATTCATAAATAAAGCTGATTTTGAATTAACAATACGAAAAAACAAATTAATCAAATCGTCAACCAACGAAGAGATTGGAATTATAAATTTTAAAAAATAAAATAATATATAGAGGTATGAAAAAGATTTTTTATTTGGTAGCAGTAATTTTTGCTATGACATTTGTATCTTGTGGTAATACTGCAAATGAAACTGCTGAAACACAAGTAGTAGATACACCAGTTGTTGAAGTAGTAGATACTTTGCAAGTAGATACCGTAGCAGTAGATACTCTTAACTAATTTTCTATTTTTTAATAGATAAAATGATAGAATCACAAAAATTTTGTGATTCTATTGTTGTTTTATTTGAAATATCATTATACGAGTTTCTATATTAATTTAATTAAAAATTTATGAAATAAGTAAATATGCTAAGTAAATCAAAATGTACACTGGTTATTGATGGAAACTGGTTATTGATGAGTCGCTTAAGTGTATTGAATAACAGGTATAAAGACGAAAATGAATTGTGTCAGGACTTAAAATTACTTATGTTGAAATCCATAAGTATCGTTCTTAAAAATTTTTCCGTTATAGATAACATTGTATTTGTTTCTGATGGAGGATCTTGGCGAAATAAACTTGAAATTCCTTCATTCCTTGCGGCAGATAATGTTGAATATAAGGGAAATCGAGAACGTTCTACGGATGTAAACTGGGATTTAATTTTTAGCGAATTCGATAATTTTGTATCTGTTTTATCTCAAACAGGTATTACCTGTTCAAGACATCAATATATTGAAGGTGACGATTGGTGCTGGTATTGGAGCACAAAATTAAATTCTGAAGATACTAACTGTATTATTTGGACAAAGGATAAAGATTTAACACAGTTAGTAAAAACTAATGAAGATGGTTGTTTCACTGTTTGGTGGAACAAAGAATCAGGTTTAATTATGGAAGATAAACCTGAAGAAGAAATGAATTTCTTGTTTAATCATAAGTTTAATCAAAATGAAGAAATTTTAAACAAGATTATTCAAACATGTAAGAAGGTTACTAAAATAAATCCACAAACTATTGTTTTAGATAAGATTGTTCGTGGTGATATGGGTGATAATATTATTCCTATCATTTTTAGATCTTCTAAGAATGTTTCAGATAAAAAATTTAGAGTATCTGTTAAGGATTTAGATACACAACTTGATATTCATTCTGAATCTGATGTTAGATATTATATTCATACATTATTAAACTCTAAAAAATATATTGATAGAGTTGAGAAATCTGAAGAAGATATCGTAGAGCATTTTAAATATAATATGAAGCTTGTTGAATTGTCAGAGCGAAATTATCCTGATTTTGTTATGGAGATTTTTAATAATGTCGAAGACAATACAGTTTCAAAAGATATTTCTGAAGCAGAAAACTTGATGCAAGCATCATCAAACAAATTAACAAATATACTTGACTTTATTTAAACTATGAATCCTATGATGACTAACGACATGATATCAGGTAAATGGATGAATAAGATGACCGGTGACACCGTTATAGTTAAAAACTCTGTGATGGATGGCGAAGAAATGGTTATTATGACAAACAAAGGCATATTGAATATGTCTGAGTTTTCTATGAATTATATTCAAGTATCTGATGAAGTTTATGATGAACATGGAAATGTTGTTGGAAGTGAAGCTATAAATATTGAGCAAATTCCACAACAAACACAAAATACTCCTGCTTTAGATTATTCTACATTAACGAGAGGATTAACTCAGCAAGATATTCATAATATCCAACAACAAGTGCAACCAGTTACTGTAGCACCAGTTGAAGACGAAGATATTATGTTAATTCGTAGAATTTTAAAGAAAGTTTCTCCACCCGAAGTTAAATCTACTGTTGAATGGAAAACATATCCAACTAAACAACTTGAAATGCTTGAGATGTTGGGAGTTGAACCAAATAAAATTGTAGAATATTTCGTAAATCAGATTAATACAGAAACTATTAGGAAATCAATTAATCATCAAATTGCTAAATCTTTGTTCACGGAAGAAGAGTATAAACAAGAAGAAGAACAAATGATTTGTGAAGAAGTTGAAAAACCAGTTAAACGAAAAAGAACAACGAAATAGATAAAAACAAAGGAGAACTAAATGTTCTCCTTTTTTGTTTATGTATATTGTTTTATTTATCTTTATTCGAACTCATTATCTTCAAACCATTTTATCCAAAGATTTGCATATTTTTCAATTGTATCAATATTTTCTCTTATTTCGGGACCATCTGGAACATAGCATGCTAAATCACAGTCGTCTTGTGCATCTCCATTATAATCCATCATACTATCTACACCGTTCATATTCCAAGCAACAGAAATTAATCCACAAACCTTTAAGAAATCATCTAACGTTTCACCACTAAAAATTACATTTTGAAATTCACCATCTTCGACATGTATACCGGTTTCACCATAAACTTCTTTTAAACCTCTTAAAAATTCTTTTGCATCACTGGCTGCTTCAATGTCAATTTTAAAAGTATGAGATTTTCTCACTTTACTATCTTTGTTTAATACTAATTTTTCATTAATGTATTGATATAAAGTTTTCATTATTGATTATTTAAAATTTATAATTTTATTTAAAAATCTTCGAAATCGTTATTTTCAAACCATTTTATCCAAATATTTGCATATTTTTCAATTTCATCAAAGTTTCCTTTTATTTCATCATCAAAACCTGGCACATAGAATGCTAAATCATTTTCATCTTCTTCATCCCCATTATATTGCATCATTTTATCTGTACCTTCCAAATTCCATGCAACAGAAATTAATCCACAAACTTTTAAGAAATCATCTTTTGTTTTACCTGTAAAAATAACGTCTGACCATTTACCATCTTTGGCGTCTATACCAGTTTTACCATAAACCTTTTCTATACCTTTTAACAATACTTCCGCATTGCTTGACGAATCAACATTAATTTCAAAATCTTCGTAAGGATTTCTTAACTTAGTATCTTTGTTTAATACTAATTTTTCATTAATGTATTGATTTAATGTTTTCATATTAATTATAGTTTTCTTCTATTTCTATTTTTTTATCATCATCTGCGTTAAGATAAACATAAACAATATCTGCTATTTCTTCTACAGTTTCTCCTAAGAAATAAAGATATTTTAAGTTTTGGGATTCTATACGCTCTAATATATATTTAGTCTCGTTTATATCTCGATTAACAGATTTCATCTCTGAACGCTTACATTTTTCGTCTAACCAAATTATTAAACAATCCTCTGTATAAAGCTCTGAGATGTTATTAAAGTTATAATTTTTTACTACAATAATATCTGAATTGTAGAAATTATCGAGAGTTATACAACTCATTTCACCGTCTTTAACGAAATGAACAAACAAAGTCATATTATTCTGAAAAGCTAAATTAATATCACCAGCATGGAGATAATTGATATAGTTTTCAGAACTATTGTTTTTATATTCTTCTTTTGAAGAAGTTGTATAACAAATTGATAAATCATCGTTTCTAGAAATAATTTCCTTTGCAACATCAATTCCGTAGTCAATATACGATGGTTCTATAATATATATTTTTTTCATTGATTTCTTATTAAATTAATTATTTTGTTATGGTTCCTTGTTGTTGTAATGTTTTATCGGTAAACGATACTTTATATTTTTCTAAAGAAATAGGATAATCTACTTCAATAGGAAATAAATAGTTCAATTTTGATGTATTTGTTTGAATTTCTTTAATATCTATATGAAGAATTTTGTTATCTATATAATATCTGATTTGTAAATCATTACCGATGTAAACTGAATCAGATAAATTTTCAAATTCAAAACGAATGCTATTATCGTCATTTACGACGTTGTTTTGCATATTTGGAATGAATCTATTATTAGTTAATAAAACTAAACTTTCGTTATTATATTTTAGAATTTTACAGTTAGAAGTAATTTTTACTTGATTATAATTTTTTACTGTTGTTCCTATAAAACGTTTAGTTAATTGTAATTTTTCTAAAAGATATGGTATGTATAATCCATCACATAGATACAAGAATTTTAAGTAGTTATTTCCTTGCATTTGTATTTGTTCAGAATTATGCATAAATATTATTGGGATCCAATAATTAAATACTGTTGGAATATACTGACCATTTTGTATTTTTTGATAATCATTATAAAGCATCTCCATGTGGTTATTTACTAGCATATGATTATTTATCTGAATTGGCACACCTATTCCAGAAACTAGCGATTCATTTCTTTGCATCATAAATTGTGAAATTGGTGTAAACGTTGTTGTATTAATTACATAATCACTATTAGCAGATTTTGTTGCTTCGTGTATTTTCCAATCGTTTTTATGATAATAGATATTTTCTAAATTATGTTGTTCACCAATAATATATGAAACTCCACCAGTATAAGTTAATGGGAAGTCAAAATGTAATTCATTTTGTTTAACAAAATTTCCTAAATCTGATGCAGAAATTAAAGTATCTGTACCAAGATTTATGTTCAAATTGTCAGAACCAATATGTAGTTCATTTTTTCTATCAGTATTTCTTAATGTACCAATATAAGAATAGTATGATGCTCCATTCTTATCGAATGATAAGATATTTGTTCTATTTATTGTATTAATGTTTTGTGTTAAAACTTCTTTAAAGTTAAATACTGGTAAGTTTAAATTAGGAATAAATTCACTATATGATTGCAACATATTACGAGCATCTCTATATGTATACATTGCATCAGTTACAGGAATAGTATTTTCGCTGAATCTATAATATTTTAATGATTGACTATGATTTATTCTTCTAATATCATTTTCTTCTGCACCAGTTACAGATTCATTATATTTTAATACGAAGTTAAGATCATTAATATATTGTGCTTTATTAAAATCTATCGCATTCATATTACACATGTTTGGATAGATCTTATGTGTTTCATCTGCTAAATTATTTTTTAATGTAACATAAGATTGTTTAAATACTAACCAATCATGTGTATATCTATCTGGATGTTTTAACTCGAGATTTGAAATATACCATTTAATTGTATTATTTAAGTTTGTTAATGAGTTAATATCTAAAGCGCAATACTTATTATTTCCGAATGGAGTTTCTCGTAAAATAACGTTATAATCGCAATCAACTTCATCAAATTTCCATAAACTTGTCACACATCCATATTCTCCATATTTATTTATAATTTCATCTGAAACATTTTCAAAACATTGTGTTGAAGAAATTGAAATGATTAGTGAATGTTTTAGAGAATTAATGATTTCAGTTTTTCTTTCAGGAGTTAGATTTGTTAAATCAGGAATCCAGCATCTTACCGAATATAAATCAGATGCAGTAACAATAGAAGCATCTTCAACATTAATTTTTTCTAATGGTTCTATCCAGAATTGTCTTAACGAATAAGTTAATGTATCTAAAATATTTTCTTTATTTGCTCCTGCTAAAATTTTATATTCACCTTTAAAATTTGAACGAGAATAAATAACGATAATATTAGGGTTGCCGGCGTCTAAACCTTCTGCCTTAATGTCAGTATCTTTTTCATTAATAACCCAATAACTATTATGATTAATATATGGTAATGTATATTTTTTTCTTACGTTAATTCCAAATATTACTTCTGCATTTTCATTATCAAATTCTGTTGCAAAACTATAAAGAATATTTCTACCTTCAAATAATGTTGTAGTTAAAATACTATCTTTATCTAAGTAATCATTAATAGAATATCTTGTAATATCTGTTTCTACCATTTTAACGTTTATATCGTTAATTGAACCAAATATTTTCCAAGTTTCATTTGAATTAACTAAACATTCAACTTTAAAATCTAAATCAAAATATAAAGAATTTCTAGTAGTATCACCAGAATCAGCTACAATAGAATTATATAATGCTGCAAAAATTTGACGTTTAAAATCTTCATTCGTTGATAAGAAAACTTTAGAAGAATAATATCCTTTTATATATGGATAAAATTCTCTTAAATCATATACAAATGAAGTTAAACCAGTATTAAATAAATTAGCATCTCTTACTGCTGAATTATTTTTTATCTTGAAATTTGAATTAAAATTACCAACCTCTACATGTATTACATTTCCATTTCTGTCAACATTAAATTGATTAATTTTTATATCTGATGTAGAAAGTTGCAAACTTTTTAAATAAAATTGAATGTCATTTAATACATTGCTAGAAATTTTTCCATTTTCTGGAATTATTCTAGTATTAATTGCAGATGCAAGTTTTTCTAAAATTTGAGTATTAGTATATTTTGGTGTGTTATCTTCATTTAACGTAGATGAAATTTCGTACATATCTCCAAAATATGTTTCACCTTCTTGCCAAATAAATACATATCTAACACCTTTTATAGTTTCCCAAATTCTTAAAGCTTTATTTAAGATATTTTGTGATTTATTAACGTCTAAATAAACAATTTCTTTGTAAACATTAACTCCATTAGAATTTTCTGTTAAACCTTTACCACCAAAAATTGTACAAATATTATTTTCATTTTGTTGTACTAAACCTAAATAAGCATTATCATATTCAATAATACCATTAATTGGTGAAGTTAATTTTATTGCTGTATCTGATTTAAACGTATTAACATGTTCAATACTTTCATTTACCTCTCCGTTAAATGAAGTCTTATTAATAATCTTAAAAACTAAATTATCGTTTTCTCTACTAATAACACCAACAAAATTAGTAGAATCATAATCAGTTGTATCATTTGAAAAAACATCTCTAAATGATATACCCTTTGTTATTACACTATCTCCTTTTAATGATGTGCGTTGGCCTAAGTTTGCCAATGCTTGAAGAATATATTCTTCTGAATATTGGTTTTGTATTGAATTTATGTTAATTACGCTCATTATTTTAGACTAAATCTATATTTTAATTGGTATAATTTACTTGTCATATCATCCGTTAATTTTTCACAATTATGTGAGTATTGAACAGAATATTTATTAAATAAAAATAAAATTTGATCTTCACTTATTCCACTATTTAATGAATCAAGAATATAATTTTTAAAATGTTCTTTTGTTTCATAATCTCCTTGATAATAAACTAATTCAGGATAGCTTAACATTTTATTTATATCTATTTCAAAATATTCTTGAAGATTAAAATACTTGTTTGTATTAAAATGTTTCCATTCCTCATCATATTGTATAGTATAGTTTTGCTGTGCTTTATCAGTTAAAGAATAAACCTTAACACCTGGATAATTATTTAATGAAAGCTGCTCACTATACATTACATCTGATTTTTTTGTATTAAATGATTTTTCTTTTGATTTAAATTTTAATAAAAACGCGTTATTAATAGAATCCGCTTCTGTAATAAATGGAACAACATTATCAAAATATCTTTCTAATATAGTATAACTTCTCGATTTTGGATTAAATACAATATCATTTGGAGATTTAAACGTATAGTTAATTGGCATCTTTATATGTTTTGGGAACATAATAATATGTTTAAACGCTCCAAGGAATTTATCTAATGCGTTATTCTTTATAAATGGAACAATTTGTTTATAAATATCATAAACATAGTTTTGATTTTCTATAATATTTTGATTGTTTATATATGATACATATTTAACAGATTCGCCAGTTTCTTCAATAAGATTTAAAGCATTAGCTGTGTTATTAAATGTATTTTTTAACATTACGAATGCATAATTTGTAGTAGCATATGTTACTGGATCTATATATGTATATGTATTTAATTTAAAATCGTCATATAATCCTAAATCATCAAAATAAGTTTTTTCATATGCAGTAGCATAAACTGGTTTACTTGAAATTATAGTTTGAATTTTATTAACGGTTGTGGTTTTATAAAGAGAAGTTAAAGTGACTGGATCTATAATTTTTTCATAAGTTGTATTTTCATCCAAATTGTCCTTTTCAAATTCCCATTGTTTATCGTTATAATATTTATATGTCACCTTATCCGAAGTTCCATATGTATGTTCAATATGATCTATATATGTATACGCTTTTGCATAATATGCAGGTTCTATTGTTATGCTATTTTTAGTGAATACATCAAATGTTCGTGGGAAATATGTTATTTTATCAAAATCTAATTCAGTTGTATTTTCTACTTCGTTTTCAAAATAACCATTTTCTTTATAATAATTATATGCATTTTGATACATATACCACTTATCTTTAATTCTTACACAGCTTTCATAAATATATGAATTTGTTTCATAATTTTTAAGATCTTGGAATTGTGAAATATCCATCATACATAGAACATTATTCATATTTCTACGATATAATGTATCTACTTTATTTCCATTATCGTCAATAACATTAATATCATATATGTTATATAAATTATATTCGCAGAAAATCTTAGTATCTTCTTTTTCTTCTAAGAAAATGTTAAAGAATAATGGTGTTAAACATTCTAATGAATTTGATTTCCATTTCTTATAATTATTATCGCGTTGGTCAAAAATATTATAGTTTTGATTAAAGTCATCCTTACGTTCAAATTCATAAATATACAAATCTTTATAAGGAGCTCCGTAAAAATCTTCTTCTAGATTTATTAACTTCCAAATTTCTTCGTTAATCTTAATGAAATCTTTCTTATAACATAAATCAAACTTAAATTTATCTCCATCAATTTCATTACCCATCGTTTCAGATATAGTTAAATTATTTATATAATCAGTTGCAGTTTCACTAATATAGTATTGTGAAATATCACCTGTGCACAAATCTGGATTATAGTTAATTTTAACTAATCGTTTATTTCTTACAGGTATATCTGTAAATCTGAAAGTTTTAGTATCTTCGTTATATATAATACTATTTGCGATACATTCAGTTAATTCGTCAAATTCTTCCGTAGTCATATCATTTTTTATAACGAAGTATTCACTTAATGGAATATACAAGTCATCTATATCAATATCATTTTCATCATATTTAAAAACACGTTTTCTTATATAGATATCTTCGAATCCATGTAAAAATCTATTTTTAGATGCGTTAGGATCATCATATATAAATTTAACATAATATAACATATGAGCTAAATTTAAAAATTTAGCATAATGAGTAAAATGATCAAAGTTATCAAAACCAGCAACACCAATTTTGTTTAGTTTAAAGTCTTGATATTTTAACCAGTAATTATTATAATGATCTACGATATTGTTATAGTTATATGGGTCAATATAAAGAACATCATTATCTATATCTTTATATCTTTGTGGAATATCATTACCATAAAATTTAGAAAGTTTACCTGTGATTTTTTCGAAACAATCTCTTCCAACAATATTTTGTCCACTTGCATCTGTCATAATAGGATGCCAAATATAATTTGTTAAAGTGTGGGCAAATGATGATAAACTTGTAGTTAACTCTATTTTATGAGTTTCAACTGCATAAGAAAAATCATAAGCAGAAATGAATTGGTTTTCTTGATAAAAAGATATATTGTTTTTAGTTGTTATACCATTATTAACTTCTAAAATAGAATCGTTAGTCAATGCATTTAAACCTGAATTTCCAAAAACAGAATAATATAAATTTTGAGAATTTGATAAATCCAATTTTATCTTTTTTGTTCGTTTGTTTAATACATTAGAAAGTTTAAAAATAGGAAGTTTTTCGTTTTGATAATGAACATATTCATTTATAAACTTTGCATCAATATCATAAATATAACGTTCTATATCTGACCATTTATAGAATTTATTTGATTCATAAAAATCTATATCATAATCTACTAAATTGATAAAATCTCCAAAGTTTTGATCATTTTTTATAAATGACACATTATTTTTTATTTCATCACTTTTCCATCCACTAGAAATGTCTCTATACAAGAAAGTTTCAGTATCCGTTAAAACATTATCATTAATAAACGTGTTTGGGGAAGTTATATATTTTCCACCTTGTTTAAAAAATGTATAATTAGTAAAATACTGATCTTCTAATGTTGCAGGATTAACTGGTTTAAAATCTAATGTAATAAATACTGCGAACTTATCTATTTTTTGATTTAATACTTCTGAAAATTTTATATTATCGAAATTATAAAGAATACCATTAAAGTAACACTTATTATCATGAAGATCTTTAAAACTAGCATTGTTTAAAATAAAGTTTTCAATACTATTATCTTCATCAAATCTAATTAATTCAAACCAATCAGAACAATAATTATTTCTCGTTTTAACATATTTATCATAAAATACTTGATTAGTATTTTGATAAATTGTTTTTGCTTGATCACCAATAGGTAAAATGAGGTTATAATACGCATTAAATTGTTTACGTACTATACCAGTAGAATTTGAATATTTTTGAGGATATTCAGAATAATGATCTGTATTTATTTGCGAAAATGCCGAACTAAAATTAGTTATATACGGATTTTCGTCTGAACTATATTTTAATTTCCATCTACTAAAGTTAGGAGATATCTTATTTGTTTTTTCATATTTTTTATATCTGCATTCGTTTAGAGATGGGAAACCCATATCCATAATATTAGCAAACTCTGTTTTTATGCTATATGCAGGAACACCTACTAATGTATTTTTGCCATCATTACCGACTGCTCCAGAAAAACCAATTATAGCAGATGATGCTAATGTTGTTTGATTTTTAATTTTTTTAGTAATAGTAGGATAAGTCCAATCCATCAAACCTGTTTTGTTATTTATACGTTTAACTTTTTGATAAAATTTAGTATAATCAAAATGCCAATCGTTCAGTTTTACTTCAATACCGTTCTTTATCCATCTACCGCTTATATGCAAATTAGCATAATTAAACTTAGCTTTATCAGATTCTGAAAGAATATCGTTAACGTTAAAAGAAAAAGATAACGGTAAAACTTGTTTTAAAACAGTTCCCATTCTTTCAAAACCTTTTGCTAAAACATTATCGAAATTATGTATAGTATTTTGCTTCAAAAATAATTTAGCTACTTCAGTATCAGTTGCCTTAATAAAACCTCCATGCTTTACATCAATACCATAATACACACATTCATTATCTTCAATATTAAAATGTAAAACGTTATCATCTATTTTTGATGCATAATTATTTATATAGTGAAACAAATAATTAGCTTGATTAGTATCGTTTGCTAAATTTACTCTGATTTTTCTTTCAACTTTATATGTTTCTGATAAAGAAATAAGTATATCTATTTCGAAATAATCAGGAATATCATTAGCTGATTCTAAATAAATTGGAGCAAAGAAAGAAAATTGTTTGTTAAACTCTTGATAAGATAAACGTTTACATCCATATTCGAAATCAATATCTCTATTTATATTATTTGAGTATTTGTCATAACGAGGTAAATCTTTGTCTAAATACGTAAACCAAGATTTCCAAAAATATGGATAATAAAATGTATAGAAATTTTTCAAATCCCATTCATAAGATGAATTAAGAAGACTAATCGTCATGTTCTTCTTAAATAAATTTGAACTTAATGGTAAAAGCTTTGCTGATCTTGCATAGCATTCAAATACTTCATCATCTATTTGAACAAAATCATTTAAATTACAATTTATAGTAACGTTTCCGCTTAATGCAGGTAAAACTCTTAATAACGGTTTAAACATTTTTCTTTATCTTGAGAAATAACATTTTTATATATATAAAAATATATTTTTATTCAGCATAAAGAAAAAATTTTAGAAAAAAATCACATTCATTTGAAATTTTGAAACTACTAAACTATATTTATTTTGTAATTGATTAAACAAAAATTTCACATAAAAAATTTTTTACAAATTTTTGAAATTTTTTGTACAATAAACTATTATTATTATATATAAAACAATATTACAATACAAAATGATCACAACAATTTCACATATGTCTATTAGTACCTCAAGCCTATTTGGAGGCTGGTGTAGAGGATTTATGCGAAAGAATGAACGGTAGAAGTAATAATTTAATATGATGACGAAGTTAAATTCTTTATTCTCTACCAAACAACAAGGAGAATGAAGAATTTTGTTTTTTAATATAATAGATCTTTGACATATTGATGTATAAAAATGGTGCGGTAGCTCAGTTGGTAGAGCATCAGACTGAAAATCTGAGTGTCGGCGGTTCGATTCCGCCCCGTACCACAAATTAAAAAATAATGACTATATGGTCGAGTGGTCGAAGGCAACAGTCTGCAAAACTGATTGGAGAAATCCACGCGGGAGTTCGAATCTCTCTATAGTCACAAATTATTTGCCGAGATAGCTCAGTTGGCAGAGTGGATGCTTCATACGCATTAGGTCGTTGGTTCGAACCCAACTCTCGGTACAGCTTCTGCAGTTACAATATCCGTGAAAGAATGCTGCAGCATCATTGGTGGTCCGGATAGCTACATGAATGATAAGTTGGTGGAATCAGGCGTCCTATAAGGCCCAGTCCCTTATACACCTCACGTAAACTACTTAAAAGGAAGGCTGAAAGGTTTACATTTTATGCGGAAATAGCTCAGTGGTAGAGCATCTCCTTGCCAAGGAGAGGGTCGAGGGTTCGAACCCCTTTTTCCGCTCAAACTTTAAAATAATATAGGAGTGTAGTTCAATGGTAGAATGACGGTCTCCAAAACCGTAGATGAGGGTTCGATTCCTTCCACTCCTGCAAATAAACAAATTATATATAGTAATGGGTAATTATAAATTAACTGGTATGGTTTTACCATTTAATGAAAAAAGTCGCATAACAAATAATGTTTATACAAAAGAATGTATTCAAACTGCATTTGATAATTACACAGAACAATTGAAAGATAATGATATTGTTGTAGATTTATCACATAAAATAACATCATTAAATTTAAAAGATGAAGGTATTTATGGAGATATTGAATTATTAGATACAGAGAAAGGAAATAACTTTAAACAATTAATTGATAATGGTGAAAATTTAGCACCAGCCATAAAAATATTAGGGGTTTGCGAAGAAAGTGTAAATCATTATAATTTAGTTGAGGTTAAAGAAATAGTATCGATTGATTTAATTCCTCAAGAAGATTATCCATTTGAAAACGTAGATTTACATCTGGTAAAAGAATAATATCTATTTGGAGAGAGCAACTGTCGAGGAGACGGAACTGCCTGCTAAGCAGATTGTCCGGTTTATCCGGATTGGGGTCGGAACCCAGCCTCTCCGCAAATAATTTTTACCGATGGCTTGAAATATCGAGAAAGACTTCTGTTGTAGAGAAGAGAATGGAGAATTACCAACAGTGCCCGTCGCTGATTAGCTTAATGAATTTCTGGGAAGTCGGTAGATTTTATTTATATACGGCAAATTAATAAAATATTATGAGAACATTTAATGAATTTATAAAACAACAAATGTATACTTTGCCAGATTATCTGGGTTATTGTACATTTGAAGAATATTGTGATAGAAATAATTTTAACGAAAATGATATTACGGATTTTCAAATAGATTACTATTATTCAAATATTTATTCGAAATTTAATGAACGTTCTATTGAAGGTCATATATTTCTAATCAATGAATCATTAAAGTCACATACAAAAGAAAAATTGATTAAACGTTTACAAGATTTATTGAAAAACGATTATAATGTTTATCAAGTAAATAACGTAAATGATCCTGGTATAGTTGTTATTGAAACACATTATAAAAATGATTTAGTTTCACAAGACTCTATAGAATCATTACAATTATTAAATAATGATTTATCGAAAAATGTTTATGATATAATTGATTTTTTTAGATATCATATATCTTACATATATAAAGAAGATAAAACATACTTTATTTATTTGGAACCTGCATTTACTAAAGATTGTACGAAAAAAGTTAGAGAAAATGGTAATGTAGTATTTCATATAACTCATAAAAATAATGTAAATAGTATTCTCAAAAAAGGATTACGTCCAAAGGTTGGAAGAACTCTGTTAGCTGGAGGTTATAGATATTTTCCTAATAGATTATTTGTTATAAATAATTCAGAAAATATCGAAAAAGATTTAGATAAAATAATTGTAGATAAACAATTATCTGATTATGTTATCTTAAAAATAGATTTAAAAGATCATAACATTGGTTTTTATGTAGATGATGCAAGTGAAAATGAAAATTTTATGTATACTTTACATGCAATTCCACCAAAATTGATAGAAATTTACAAAAAATCATAAAAAATATAGAAAAATTTGAAAAACTAAAATTTTTTTCTATATTATTTATATAAAGATTGATAATACATCAATACAGCTCTTTGAAATATTGATTATAACATACATTGATGGAGGAAGAAGTCTATTAGATTTACCTTTATGCGGGAGGCATCCTTGAAGGTTTTACATCCGGGTCAGTAAAAAGGTGCTTAGGAAGACTGACTTGATTTCTAAATAAGGGGGATTAACACGGTTGTAAATTGTAATGGCGTAACTTATTCATGGCCAACAAAGAAGTCTGAAGATAATAGAGCGCATCATAAATCCATCATTTGCCACCTTAGCTCAGTTGGCCAGAGCACGTGATTTGTAATCTCGGGGTCGTCAGTTCGAATCTGACAGGTGGCTCAATGTTAGAGGAAGAAGTCCTATAAATATACCTTACACGAAGGCATTCGGAGAAAAAGGTGTCCAACCACATAAAAAGGTGCCGGTGGTAGTTGCCGTAACGTCAACGGAGAGACAATTAATAACCACGTTACAAAAGAAAAAACGGTCTATATTTATTGGAGCGCATCACAAATCTAACATAATGGAGAGTTGGCAGAGCGGTCGATTGCGGCGGTCTTGAAAACCGTTGGACCCTAACACGGTCCCGGGGGTTCGAATCCCTCACTCTCCGCTAAACCATAGTCAGATAAAACTTACTTCGATTATTCCGGTTCGAATCCGGATTTTTCCGCCTTGGAAGAATGGTGAAATGGTAAACACGAAACTCTGAAACAGTTTTAATTTAAAGATTTTTTGTTTTATCGTTTACTTGGTTTAAATGCGATGGTAGCTCAATTGGTAGAATGTCGGCCTTCCAAGCCGAAGGTTGCGGGTTCGAGTCCCGTCCATCGCTCCAAAAAAATAAGTCCAGCTTGATGAACTGGCTGACACTTGGAAAGACATGAAGAGTCCTTGCATTCCTGGACAAGTATACGGATGGGCTGCTTTGTTAAGTTGAAGTAGGCGGAAAGTTGTTCATCAGCAAAAAACTTACATATTGGCCTTCGTGGTGGAATTGGTAGACACGCTGGTTTTAGGCACCAGTGCCGAAAGGTATAAGGGTTCGAGTCCCTTCGAAGGTACACATTATGGAAATTAAAATTTATAAATGTGAATGCGGTAAAGAATTTTATAAAGCCAATTCATTGAATGCACATTATTCACATTGTAATACACATAAAATTGCAATAAATTCCGAATTATCTCCTAACAGAATAAAAGGAGCTAATAAAGGAAAAATGAATGGATGGGAAAAATTTACTGATAAAGAAAAACAAGAAATTTATAAAAAATCATCAGAAACATTAAAAAATAAATATAAAAATACGAAGTCAGGACCATTTTCAGGTAAAACACATTCTAATGAAACAAAGGAAAAAATTAGAAAGAAACGTGTAGAAATTTTATCTGATGGTAAACAACATGGATCATTTAAAAATGGAGAAATGTCGTATTTAGAAAAATGGTTTGATAATTTTTTAGTAAAGCATAATTTTTATAATCAATTTAATATTAAATACAATTTAAATGTTTATCCATATTTTTTAGATTATGCATTTATTGATTTAAAAATTGATTTTGAGTTAGATGGAACATTTCA
>JAZLAK010000030.1:0-4499 GCA_045613165.1 Bacilli bacterium
ACCATACTCAACTGTCAACAATACCATACTCAATTGTCAACAATAGAACGTTTGAGTGTAAACCATAGGACTATACAAGTGTAAAGCGCAGTCTATAAAAGGTGTAAAGCGTAAGAGAATAAAAGTGTAAATAAAAAGACGCCTAAGCGTCTAGTATGTAATATGTTTAAGAATAAACTCTGCAAATATATTTTTAATTTGTTGATTTTCAAAAAACAAATGTCCAACTCTATACGTTTCAACTATAGAAGATAGAAATCCGTTTTGAGTAAACTTAGTATATACAGTATGCTCATCATGATCATCAGGATTAAAGGTAAATATAATTGGACACTTAGGATCATAATCTTCAGTAATAAATATTGACTGTGATTCAAAGTCTCTCCATACACCATAATACTTACCATTATATATAATAATGAAAAAGAACTTAGATTTAGGTGCTTTCTTTTTTACAAATGATTTATTATCTCTTAAGAACTTATTATCAATAGCATACTCTGAATATTTAGTACCTGCTATTATTTGTCCAAATTTAGATTTTTTCTTAACCTCTCTATATTTAAGGTTTTTAATGTATTCAATAAGCATTAAACCATTTTTAAATTTTTTAATATTTTTATTACCATAAGGAAGAGTAATATCAAAGTATGTAAAATAAGGATTAGTAATAGATATAGCGTTTGCTAGGAATAAAACTTTAACATCATCACGTAAACGTGCAATTGATTCATAAAATTCTAAGAACTGTTCTACTTCATTTCTAAAATAATGATAAGTACCACCACCGTCTATAATAAATTCATCAAATATTATAGTTTTAACTTTATCAAATTCAGCAGATTTTAGTATTAAGGCTGTAGAAAGTGATAGTGCATATCCACAAATTTTATCATCACAATATAAAGTTTCACCTGATACTCTAAATTTATGATCTGGGAACTCTGATTTAATCTTTTTAAAGAACTTTGGATCTTTTTCATTACCAACTGATTCAGCAAGTTCTGATTTATATCTACGTAAATAAATAAACTGTTCTCCAGTTTTTAAATAACGTCTAATAGCAAACTTTTTACTACTATATGTTTTACCACAACCTCTTTCACCTATAATAAAATAATATAGAGCGTTATGCGTTAAAGTATCAGATATATCATAATAAATACTTGTATCCATATTTACCTCCAAATAAAAAACTAAAGTATCATACAAAGTTATAAAGCAGAGAATCACCACATAACTAAGAAAGAACGCTCTTCACGTTGATAACCTTCCTTAGATTACTTTAAATTAAACAATGTATTACTTTAGTTATAAGCGTGATACTCTTTTTTATCAGTTTATATCACAATTTAATTATACCTTAAAAATGTAAAATTGTAAACACTTTACACAAAAGAAAAAAATTTTTTAAAAAATGTGAAAAAGGTATTGCAATTTATTTTTTTAGGTGTTATTATGAAAACATAGAAAGGAGAATCACCAATGAAAAGAAAAAAATTAAATTACAAAAAACTTATATTTGCTAATGCTTTATTTGTTTGTATTTATCTATTTATAGCTATTCAACTTAGTTATGATCTAATAGAACAAATAATATTTGCTATATTCTTTGCGTTAGTAGTTTTTGGATTTAACCTATTTATATGTGAGAATTAAAAATGGCTGGAAGAAAAAAGAGAATTTATGCTTTATATCATGGTGATACATGGATCACTGACGGAACTAAAGAAGAAATAGCTAAATTCATGAAAGTAAGCATAAGAACAATAGACTTTTACAAAAGCAGGGCATATCAGAAAAGATGTCCTGATAGTTATAAATTAATATTAATAGAAGGAGAATCACAATGAATAAAGAAAAAGAAACTTATTTAGAACACTTAGAAAACAAAGTTGAAGATTTACAACTTGAAAATGAACTTTTACTTTTAAAATTAAGAGAAGAAAGAGAAAAATTAGATCGAATTAAAAAATATATATTTAGAAAAGCAACTTACAAAGATAATGTTACATCAATAGATGATATAGAGGGTATATTTTCTACTGATGAAATAAAAGATATTTTATATATAATAGAGGGTGCTTTATGAATAGAAAAATATGGCTTGTACTTCTTAATGTAAACACATTAAAAAGATTTACAAAGTACTTTGAAACTGAATTTGAAAAAGACACATTTAAAAGAAAAATAAAATATTCAGGTAAATTAATTGTAATAGAAGATTCATCTGATATTTATTATGGGGAAGGAGCTTTAGATTAATGATTATAATAGTTATAGTTATGTTATTTATATTATTTATAGTATGGGCTTTTATCCTAGCAAGTTTACGTTTAAATAAATCAGATGAAGAAGAATTTGACGATATTATAAATAAAATGATTAAAAAATAATACTACTATCAGCTTGCTGGTAGTATGTAGGTATTCTCTTTAAAAATTATTTTCTTTTTTATATTTATCCAATGATATATAACAACTTTTATTTGATACCCTAGTATTAACTGAAATAAATTTATTTTGTATTCCTATTATTTAATTAAAGTCATGGAGAATATCTACATAGTGCTAGTAAGCACTAGAAAGGAGAGAATCATTAATGGGTAGTATTATGAAAATTAGAACAACATGTCCTAATGGAAGTAAGTATTATATTACAACTGATAATGGTGGCTGGTCTTATGCTATTAAGGGTAAACCTACTAAAGCTGGTGCTAATGTACTAAGTAATTGTGTAGGATACGCTAATGGACGCTTTGCTGAGATACAAGACACTATTGGCATTAAATATCAATTAGTATGTAATGCTGAAAACTTTATAACTAAGGCAAAGAGTTATGGACTTTCTATTTCTAATAAACCAACGCTAGGAGGAATATTAGTATGGGAAGGCAAAGGATCACTTGCTGGACACGTTGCTATTGTTGAAAGAATTGATTCAGATAATCAAGTATTTACTTCTGAATCTGCTTATGGTGGATCTGCATTTTATAATAAAACAAGGTCTAATTCTAATGGTAACTGGGGTATGAATAGTAATTATAAATACTTAGGTTGCGTCATTAATCCTGCTAATCCAGAACCTAGTCCTACACCTTCAGGTGATGAAAATATTAAATACATACAAAGAAAATTAAATGAACGATATAATACAAATTTAATAATAGACGGTCTATATGGCACTCTAACACACAAAGCTTTGATAATTGGACTACAAAGCGAATTAAATTCTCAATATCATGCTGGACTTGTAGTTGACGGGATATTTGGACAAAGAACTAAAAACGCATGTCCTGTAGTAAGGCAAGGCGCTAATGGTTGGATAACTTGGCTTATCCAAAGTAATTTATACTGTCATAATTATAAAGTTAATTATTTAGACGGTGTATATGGTAATTCTACTAAGAAGGAAGTAATGAACTTTCAATGTGATAATAGATTATACGTTGACGGTATTTGTGGTAAAAACACCTTTGAAAAACTATTTAAATAATACTATCAGAAAGGAAAACACATGAAAATTACTATTGACATAAAAGAGAATAAAGAAGGTAATCTAACAGTAAAAGTAAATGAACTAAAAAAGAATAAAACAACTAAGGATAGTGAATTTAACGGTGCTATCAATGTTTATAATGCTATATGCAAAGCTTTAAAAGAAATGGAGAAATAAAATGAATAATGAATTAATGCTTAGTGATAACAAACAAAAAATTTATACTTCAGTAAGTGCTAACACTATTGAAGAAAAAAAGAAAATCTACAATGCTTTAGAAAGTTGTGACTGTTTACTAAATGATATTGTAGGAACTGAAATTAACATAAAAGATTTTTACATAGAAGAAAATACAAAAGAAGAAATACTTGATAATGGAGATACTAAACAAGTAGTTAAATTTAGAACTATACTATTCGATACTGAAGGTAAAACTTATGCTACAGGTTCTTATGGAATATATAATTCACTTAGAAAAATTTGTGCAGTCTTTGGTTATCCTACATGGGAAGAAGGACTACTTGTAAGAGTTGAAAAGAAACCTATCGGAAACGGTAGATCTGAACTTACTTTAGTTTTAGTGTAGAGATTAACTTCTCTACACTTTTTATATAATGAAAGGAGAAATAAAATGAAAAACGAAAATTTAGAAGAAAAAAATATTGGAGATCTTTTACTTTTAAAAGATTGTACTTTAATTCAAAAAGCAAAAGAAAGTTATATTAAAAAAGAAGATTTAATTAATTTAATAAATTCATTATCTTTCACAGAAGTTAAAAGTTTAAGACTATGTGTAATTACTGATTATGGAATAAAATATAATGATGATAATGATCCTTATGTTAAAACTTTTGGTTATGATATAGAAATAGATTAGGAAAGGTGATAAAAGTTGAAAACAAGGCGAGGGATTTATTATGACTTAGAAGAATCACCGTATATAACTAAATTCAGAGATTATAGATTTTATTTTTCATCTGAATTTTATAGAAATAAATTTG
>JAZLAK010000031.1:0-3750 GCA_045613165.1 Bacilli bacterium
GTTGCTTCTGCATTAGTTTTTAATATATTATAAACTAATCCTGAATATATACCATTATAAAAACAGTTTGGTCTATTTTCAGTTTTATCAAAAGGTTCAGTAGTTGCTATACATATATATGTATTCTCATCATATGTAAAATCTAATATAGCTTTATTGTTTATATATTCACCAGTTTCAACTTGTTCTGGAACTGTATGTAAACCTATTGTATCATTATTAACATGTTCACGTTCAACAAAACTAGATTTAATATCAATGTTAAATTGCCATGTTTGATATACATCAGTTTTAATTTTAATGTAAGTCATTTCATCATTAGCATATTCCATTGATTCAATATAAGCATAAAACCATTTATTAGAATAATTTTCATTTCTATACATACAATAGTTATATTCAATTACATCATCTAATATAGCGTCAAATCTAATTATTCCATCTTTTCTTTGATAGGTAAATCCATAACCTTCAAGTTTAGGTAATGAATTAAAATAATTATATTGAGCTGTTGCATTTTCAAAATCTATTTGATTAGAATTATCTATATTGATAGGAACTTTTAATAATATTAAATCAGTATCTGGTATTATCATAAATTACCTCCTTAATATTAAAATAGAGAGGGAACGAAAGATCCCTCCCTTTTATTTTAATTTTTAACTATTTGTAATAGTTACAGATATAGTAGCTGTTTTAGCATTATCACCACTACCAGTAGTAGCTGTTAATGTTGCTGTACCAGCAGCTACAGGTGTAATAATACATTTTCTATCATCATTTGAATCAGCTGCAACAGTATAGTATGAAGTATTTCCAGATTCATAACTAATTGTAGCATTAGCACGAGTTGGATTTACAACTAAACTAACAGTTTTATTAGTACCTACTTTAGTTGATACTGATTCATCAGCATAAGAAATACTATCATAAGGTACGTTAGATGGTAAAGATGTAGCAAAGATTACACCATTAGCAAATAAACTAAAGTTATACATTTTAACAAGATTTAAGTAGTATTGAATACTTCTGTTGTTTGGATTATAGAATGAATCCATAAACATATCTTGTCTTTTAATACGGAACCAAGCTTTATCAGCTATCATACCAACGATAGATGATCCATCAAATACTTTAGTACCTTCATCATCATAAACATCAAAGTTATCAACTGAAATGATGTTTCCTAATAAAGTAGTTTTGTCCATATTGAAAGCTTCAGCTAAAACGTTTACATCTAATTTAGCACGTAAATCATTTTTAATTAAGATAACAATATCTTCTGGATTAGTCCATGTAACTATTGGTCTACCAGCTCCTCCACATTTTGCCCAAGCATTATATTCACTTGAAGGTAATTGGAAGTTTAAGAATAATTCTCTTGCTCTTTCTACAAAAGCTTTAGCTGTTGCTTCATTAGTTACAGCTGTAACTGTTTCAATAACAGCTTTGTTATCTTTATATGCTCCACTTATAATATTTTTTGTAAATCTAAACTCATCTATATAAGCACCATTATATAAAGCGTTAGATAAACCATCAATGAATGTTTCTAAATCACCCCATGAAACAAAAGCTTTTTTAAGTTGTTGTCTTGAGAATGTTACAGGGTATTGAACGTCCATATTAATACTCATATATTGAACTTTTACATCAGCTTCATAGTTCATTAATAAACCAGCAAAGTCAGCAGGATTATATTGTCTACCTTTTTGTGGATTTACATAAACTTCTTGTCCAGCGTAACCTAGAGGGATTCTATCACCTTCAAGAACTACTAGAGGATTTCTGAATGATTTGATTTCAAATTGTGTATAAACAATTCTATTAACTAAAGCATTACAGAACTCGTTATAAACTTCTGGAACAGTTAAAATAGGATTAGCAAAAGCTCCAATATCAGTATTATCATCAATTATAGGAATATATTTGTGATAAATTTCACTAGATATTTCTCTTAATTGATTTAAACTTGTTTTTAATCCTTGATTCATAATTATTCCTCCTTATTATTTTTTGAAACGACCTTTTTCATCAAAAACATCTCTAAAACTAAATGGTTTTGATGGTTCTTTTGGTTCCTCTTTATTTTGGTGCTTTTCATAATTTGGAGCCATTGGAACTTGTTGTAATAAATTACCATTAGCTAAAACTAATTTTTCATTTGTACTTTTAAGCTTCTTGATTTCATCATCTTTGGATTTTAAAGATTCTGCTACTAAAGTGTTTGAAGTAATAAGTTGCCCTATTGAATCACTTATTAGTGCATAATTTTCTTTACCTAATTTAGCTTCTAAATCTGTAGTTATAGCTTCTAGTTCTTCATTCTTCATAGTATCATTCCTCCTTTATTATATATTATTTTTTAAAATTTGTCAATTAACGTAATTTTCTATTACGTCCAAATAACACCCAGTTAAATCCTTTTTTCTTATAACCTATTGGTGTAGGTGGTGGAGTGTATATTTTCCAATTATAATTTAAAGGTTCTTGTAAAGTTGTATTATTTACATAACAAGTATTATAAATATGAATTGAATTTTTTAATTGTGCATAACCTGAAGGGTATTCCCAACCATCATATTCACCTCTAGCAAAATTAAAATGAACGTGATCACCAGTAACTTGACCAGCTGTTCCTGTATGACCTATAGTTTCACCCTGATTAAAAGTATCACCTACACTAGCAATAGGATTATTATCGTGAGCTTGAACCCAACTAATAATAGAAGTTGTTCCATCAGGTAAATATACAGGATTAAGTGATGTAAATATTCTTTCATTATTATCAGCTAAAGTTGCTACACATCTACAACTAACAGGTGCATAATAAGGAAAAGTATTACTCATTCCAGCAAAGTCCATTGCCAAAGTTCCTGTATGAGAATAACCTCCATCTTCACCTTGAGTTATATACATATAAGAAAGAGGAAATAAACAAACTTCTGTATTTCCTCTTTTCATTGTTTGTCCAGCTATCATTGACCTAAAATTTCATTTACTATAGCTTGAATAGTGTCATAATCATAACCAGCATTAGTTAAATTTACAACTCTATCATTTCCATTACCATAGTAACCTTCAATAACATCTAAAGCAACTTCATAATCAGATTTTTTATTAGTTGGTTTAGGTTCTTCATTTGGTTCATCAATTATTAAATTAGCATTTGGTCTTAATGTAACAAAATCCCAACTAAATATTTCACCAAATCCTGCTAAACCATTATCGTGTCTTAAATTGTTTTGATCATAAATTTTACCATCTACCCAAATTCCTATATGACCATAACCTGAAGCTTCATTAGGAAAAACTATTATATCACCAGTTTTTTGATCACTAACAGTATAACCTAAACCTTCATTTACATAAGTTTGAATCCAGTCAACAGCATTACCTCTAGCTGTATATGGTTGACCTAAACAACTATAAATATAGTTTTGAACTAAAGTAACACATTGTCCTTTTAAATTAGTGTCATGATCTGTATTTGGAAAATCTACAGCTGTACCTTTAGTTCTTTCAATAAAATGTTTTAATGTTTCCATAATTTACCTCCTTTTAGTTTTTATAAATCCTGAATCATATTCATCAGAAGCATAACGAGGTTTACATTTTTCATTTGTATTATAATGTTCTTTCATATAATTTAATTTATATTCACTATTATCTAAAAAAGCAAACACTCTATCATCTATATCTATTCTATACATTTCAACTTCATTTATATAATTTAATATTTTTATTTTA
>JAZLAK010000032.1:0-3504 GCA_045613165.1 Bacilli bacterium
ATAAATATTATTTTTTTCTCTGGAACAACTTCATCTATCTTCTTTATAAATTGTTCTAATTCTTCCCATGTCCTTCCATAATATACAGAATCATTTATTGAAAATTGCCATATATACATTGAAGAACCATATACGCATTGTTCTTGTTCCTTTTTTGTTAATTCTTGATATTTGTCAGCTTGATATATTTCATTATTATGTATTATGTAAGAAGTTGTTTCTATATCGAACGAATAAATGTTGTTATCGAACTTGTTTTTTCTACCATGTATATATGGCAATTTTCAATAAATGATTCTGTATATTATGGAAGGACATGGGAAGAATTAGAACAATTTATAAAGAAGATAGATGAAGTTGTTCCAGAGAAAAAAATAATATTTATACATAATCTATCATTTGAGTTTCAATATTTAAAAGGAAGATTTAAGTTTAGTGAAGTAACAGCTCGTAAATCTCATAAAGTAATGAAAGCAAAAATGCAAGATTATAATATAGAATTAAGATGTAGTTATATGATGAGTAATGTAGCATTGAAAAAATTACCAGACATTTTCAATTTACCAGTTGAAAAAATGGTTGGTGATTTAGATTATACATTATTAAGAACATCAGTAACACCAATATCAGATAAAGAATTAAAATATTGTGAAAATGATTGTCTAGTTATTTATCATTATATAAAATATGAACTAACAATGTATGAAAGTGTTGAAAAGTTACCATTAACTTCAACAGGACATGTTAGAAGAGAACTAAAAGGACAAACAAGTAAAGATTATAAATATAAAAGATTAGTAGGAAGAGCTGTTAATACTGATCCTCATATTTATAATTTATTAATTGAATCATTTATGGGTGGTTATACACATGCTAACTGGTTGTATGCAGATGAGATAATAAAGAATGTAGATTCATGGGATTTTACATCTAGTTATCCATATGTTATGGTTACACATAAATTTCCATCTACAAAATTTAAACCATGTAATATAAGAAGATTAGAAGATATGAATAATCGTTTTGCATATTTAATGGTTGTTAAGTTTAGAAATATTAAAAGTAGATATTATAATAATTTTATATCTCAAAGTAAGTGTCAAGGAATAAGAGGTGGAAAATATGATAATGGTCGTATTATTTCAGCTGATGAACTTATAACAACAATTACTGATGTAGATTTTAAACTTATATTAGAAGCATATGAATGTAATTATACTATACTAGAATGTTATTTTTCAGTTTATGATTATTTACCTAAAAGATTTATTAATTTTGTTTTAGATAAATATGTATTAAAAACAAAGTACAAAGGTGTTGAAGGTAAAGAAATTGAGTATGCTAGACAAAAAGGTTTATTTAATTCACTATATGGAATGAGTGTAACAAATAATATTAGAGATGAAGTTAGTTATGATAATGAAACTGGCTGGAGTGAAACACCTATAACTAATGAAGAAATAATTGAAAAATTAAAGGAAGAAGAAAAAACTGGATTTTTATCTTTTGCATATGGTGTATGGATTACTGCTTATGCTAGAAATAATTTATTAAAAAATGTTATGAAGTTAGATCAATATGTAGTATATTGTGATACTGATTCAATAAAAGTAAAAGAAGGTTATAACAAAAAAGTAATTGATAATTACAATGATTTTGTTAGAAGAAAAATAAAATATGTATCAGAACATTTAAAAATACCATATGAAAAGTTTGCTCCAGAAGATATAAAAGGAAAAGAGAGAATGTTAGGTTTATTTGATGATGATGGTCATTATGATGAGTTCATCACACAGGGAGCTAAAAAGTATGCAGTTAAAACTGGTGATGAAATACATATCACAGTGTCAGGAGTTCCTAAAAGTGGTTATAAATCATTAAAAGGTGATTTAAATAATTTTAGAAACGATTTAGTATTTGAATTTAAAGATACTGGAAAAAACTTACTTATATATACTGAAAATCAAGAAGAATTAACAATAAAAGATTATTTAGGAAATATAACTACCTGTAATGATAAATCAGGTTGTTGTGTATTACCTACTACATACATCTTAGGAAAATCACAAGAATATGAACATTTACTTTCTGATGAATCGTCAAGAAGAGCAATTTACAATGAAAATTAATTTTGTTCTTGCATTATACAACAAATTGTATTATAATTAAAATATAGAAAGGAAATGTACAATGAAAAAAGATGATGAAGATCTAGAGTTTATTAAGAAGTTCAGTAAAATCTCAATACAAGAGATATGTAAGAAGAAAAAAGTAAATAGACCTAATCTATTAACTGGAAGAAGTACAAAAATAAATAGCAAAAAAGTAAGAAAAGGTATTGAATCAGCAATAGCTGAACTATATATAGAAAAAGAAGAAAATAAGGAGAACTAATGAAAAAGATAATATTTTGGTTAATAGTAATATTAACAATAATAATATCAGGGGTACTAATAATTCAAATAGAAAAAATTGATAAAAAGATGATAGAAGATTATACCAGTAATAGAATTATTGATATAGTTGAATCATCTGATACTACTACCACAATTACTACAACTAAGAAAACAACTACAACTAAAAAGACTACTAAGAAAACAACACAAAAAAGAACACAAAGTGTTACAAATAATGATAATAACTCATTTAGATTAACTCATTATGGTTGGGACTGTAAAGGTTGTGGTGGTAACACTGCTATAGGTTATAATGTTAAGAACACAATTTACTACAATGATAAAGATTATGGAAAAGTAAGAATCGTTGCCATGTGTAGTAAATACCCATTATATTCTATAATAAAAATAAAGAATTATAAGTTTGGTGGAGATATACTTGCAATAGTAATTGATAGAGGTATCGGTTGTGGAACTATAGATTTACTAACAACAAGTGAGAAAAAATCCTCACAACTTGGAATACAAAATAATGTAAAAATAGAGATGTTAAGGAAAGGAAGATAATTATGGACATACTTATTTATATTAAGAAGGAACATATGTTATTAAAAACATTTAAATTATTTACTAAACAAGTAGATGGTGGAACTTACACTTCAATAGGTTTATTTGCAGAAGATAATACATTAATAAAAGAATATTTATCTTATGTAGAAGCTGAAAAAGAATTAGAAGAAATATTAAAATATGTAGAGAATAAAAAAATCTATAAAATATAAGAGGTAATATGAATCAAGAAAGTTTAGAAATTATATATGATGAAATAGTTAAGATCATTGAAAAGGTAAACATACCAAACGAAGATAAAATAGAATTACTAATTAATTTAAGAAAGTTTCTAGTTGAAGATTACGAACAAAGTATAGAAGTATTACAAAAAACTAGAAATAAGAGGTATTAGATGAATAAAGAACAATTAAGAGTAATAAGAATGTTATTAAATATGATAATAGCAACTACTGATGAAGAATTAACAATAGCAAGATGTAACATAATATTAAAACTACTGGAGGAAGAGTAAATGCCAACATTATCAGATAAAGAA